>JBIISH010000207.1:0-3900 GCA_044341115.1 Candidatus Nanopelagicales bacterium | reverse complement strand
GACGACCGGTATCTCAAGATGATCGAGGCCACGCACTACTGCACGATCTGCTGAAGTAGTGGCCGCGATCCACCATTGGGTTGCAGAGCGAGTGAGCCGTTGCGCAACCAGTGCTGCCGCGATGGAATCTCGTCCGTCGATCATCGCTGGAGTAGCGCGCTCCGTCGATTGCAGGAGAACGCCTACGAGCGCGGCCAGAGGGCCAGCCTCAACGCTTTCCAGGACCTCAAGTGGTTCGCCCATTGCTGGTCTGCCTGCACGCATGGCATCACGCACGGATGCGCAGCGGTCCATCCATTCAGCGTCACTTTGAGTGTCAGAACCTGAAGTAATGGCGGCTGCATCAGACCGGGTGAACAGGCCAATGACGGCAGCGGCGGTGAGGTCTGCATCATCATTCACGAGGAGTGGAATTACCAGGTCGGTGCCGGCGTCAATCTCGCTATCTGCTGTAGCGCGCCCTAGTGCAAGGGATTCAGTGACATCCTCGGAAACCTCAATGATTTTCACCCGCACACTCTGCGCCCTGGCTAGCTCGGCGACGAGACCAATCCCGTTTTTCAGGTTGTGTGCTTGCTGCTGCGCATGTGCCGAATTGGGTACAACAAAGGCGATGAGCGCAGGGTGAGCAAACTGTGCAGTCGGGAACCTGCGCTGCACACCGGCACCCCAGATGCTCAGTTCAGACAATTTTCCGAGCGATCCTTGGATGAGTGCATCTGTTTCTGCTTGAGTACGCGCGGCCTGCGCCATCGCACTATCGGGAACGATCACGAGCCCATTGTGCTAGATCTCGAACTTTTTGTGCGAGATCGAGATGGCATCGCGCTGCCTTCGAATCTGACAGGCATGTCGAAAGCGGCAATTCGAGATACGCGCCTGAGAGCAACGAGAATTGGCCGGCCGGCAACGGCGATCAAGACGACTGTCAAAGTTGCTCTCGGTAGATCGAACCCCAGTGAAGTAACGATGTTAAAACGCCACCAAGCGGCAAGGTTGTCCGCAAAATCAGC
Organism: Candidatus Nanopelagicales bacterium; assembly: GCA_044341115.1. Lineage (GTDB taxonomy): Bacteria > Actinomycetota > Actinomycetes > S36-B12 > S36-B12 > CAIXFB01. The sequence goes on along the minus strand of JBIISH010000207.1, from coordinate 2,887 downwards.
ACCAGGCACAAACGCGATCTGGGCAGGAAGGCTCAGTGCAAAGGGCCAGAACCACAGGTTCAGCAGAAATCCGTACGAAATCGTGGCGAAGGCCCCGTAGATGCACAGTACGACGATTTCGCGAATGCCCCGCATGCGGCGAGGCAGTAGCCCAGCACCCATGCCAACCCATGCGGCACCCAACATCTGAAAGGGCAACCAGGGTCCCACTCCTCCGGTGAGCAAAGCCGAGGCCAGGATCGATATCGATCCGAGTGCGAATCCGAAACCAGGACCAAGAGCCCTGCCAGCCAGAATCAGCACCACCCACATGGGTTCGATTCCAGCGATCCCGGTGCCCAGTGGTCGCAGAATTGCGATCACGGCAGCGAGTACACCGAGTAGCGCAATCGACTTTGCATCCATGTCGCGATCAGCCAATTGCGCTAGAACAACGACGAGAACGAGTGGCACCACTGCAGCAAAGAGCCATGGCGCGTCACTTGCATGCGCGATGATCGCGGAATCTGGGGGAGCAAAGAGTGGCCACAGGAACGCTATCAAGCCGATCGCGCTGACCAGAGCGATAGATAGCGCTGATCTGCGACCTATTCGCACCGGTGCAGATGTCCGAAATTGCAAGTTCTTCTCGGCCACCGCACTCATGCGCTCTCCTCGGCAAGTGCGGTGCGTACCTGATCCACAGTGAGGAACAGCCCAGGTGCCAAGACCTTTGCAACTTGCGGTGCAAACATTGGCGAGGATGTGACGATGTCAGAGGTGCTGCCATCGGCTACGACTTCGCCATCTGCCAACACGACCACTCGATCGGCAACTTCTGCTGCAAGTTCCACGTCATGAGTTGCCATGACGACCGCGTGACCGGCATCAGCAAGATCACGCAGGATCGTTGCGAGCCGGTGCTTTGTTGGGTAGTCCAAGCCCCGGGTTGGCTCATCGAGCAGCAGAAGTGGCGGTCGTGCTGCCAGCATGATGGTGAGAGCAAGCAGTAAACGTTGCCCCTCGGAAAGATCGCGCGGGTGGGTCGTGTCCACGATTTCTGGTGCGAGCAATGCGAGAAGAGCCCGAGTAGTTCCCGGCTCGCACCCAGCATCACGATCTGCATGCCGGCACTCTTCTGCAACGGTGATGGCCTCGAGCAGGTCACCTGGTTCTTGGGGAACGAGGCCAACCTTGGTCAGAAGATTTCCGGATGAATGATTGCGCGAAGGAGTTGCAGGGAATGTGACCGAGCCTGCCGCGTAGGGAACCAGACCGACGAGGGCATTGAGTAGGGAAGATTTGCCCGCACCATTCCTGCCCATCAGTGCAGTGATCGTGCCCGATGCAAAAGTGATCGATACCGCGCGCAACGCAACTCGTTGGCCGTAGCGCACCACGAGTGAGTCAATGTCAGCGACAGGAACCGGTGCGGACTGAACCGACCGCAGATGCGGTTGCTGACCGATCAGCAGATTTCGCAGACCAGATGCTGATCGACGGGCATCGCGCACGCTCAGTGGCAATGGACTCCAGCCGGCTAATCGGCCAAGGTGCACCACGGGTGGTGCAATGGGCGTGCTGAGCATCATGACTGCGGGGTCTCCCCAGGTGATGGGCGCATCACCGCCGGGGACCAAGATCACCCGGTCTGCGTATTGCACCACGCGCTCAAGGCGGTGTTCGGCCATCACCACGGTCACGCCCAGATCGTGAACAAGTCTTTGCAGTGCGGCCAGTACTTCTTCGGCCGCACCTGGATCGAGGGCTGAAGTGGGCTCGTCAAGGACAAGCACGCGTGGATGAGAGGTGAGGACCGCGCCAATCGCGACCCGCTGGCGCTGACCGCCGCTCAACGTGGTGAGTGGTCGATCGCGCAAATCGGCAATCCCCATGAGATCAAGAATTTCTTCAACCCGACGCCGCATAACAGCAGGAGTCAGTCCAAGACATTCCATGCCGTACGCGAGTTCATCTTCGACAATGTCTGTCACAAAGGAACTCATGGGATCCTGCGGAACTACTCCCACAAGATCGGCCAGTTCCCTCGGGGGATACGTGGCGGTATCACGACCATCGATCGTGATGCGTCCCTGCAATGTGCCACCGGTGAAGTGCGGCACGAGTCCATTGATTGCTCGCAGCAGCGTGGTTTTCCCGCTGCCTGTTCGACCGACCACGAGAACTAGTTCCCCTTCAGGGATCTCCAGGGTCAAGCTGCGAATCGTTGGTTCACTCTTCTCCGCATATGTGAAAGTGACGTTGTCGAAATTAATCATGCGTGCACCTCATCAAGGGAAGGCACCGATAGGTGCAATGGCGGGCGGGGTGTGAACCAGCCTGGTGTTGCTGCAGCGAGAAGCGCAATCACGCACAGAATGGGCAGGGCTGGAATTGTCGGTGGCATCGTGGATGTACTGAGAAGCGCGGGAAACGTGTTTCCCACGTAGAGGAAAGCCACGACGACTCCTATCGCACTCGCTACTAGCAGCCACTCTGGCAACCACCAGGGATCAGGCCGATAAACCGTACGTGTTCTCGATCTTCCGGCCCACCACAAGCCTGCTACAGAACCAAGAAGTCCCAGCGAAATAAAAGCTATTGCGACTATCGCAGGCATGCCTGGAGATAACAGTCCATAAGAACCAATGACGACGCAGACCAAACCGATGAGAACCGCAGCCGAGGTGGTTCGACGACTCATCGCCGACACCGGTGCACGGCGGCCGTACCCACGTGAGTCCATTGCTGCAGCGAGCACCACGGAACTTTCTAGTGCACCGTGTAAAACGGGTACCGCGCTGCCGGCGATGGCACGCACTCCTCGGTTGGTGCGACCGCGCAATTTACGGGTATGCCGAGTGCTCACAACATGTTCGACCAGACGCGGCACAAAGCTGACCGCAAC
>JBIISH010000133.1:0-5372 GCA_044341115.1 Candidatus Nanopelagicales bacterium | reverse complement strand
ACAACCGAATAAACGAAAAGTCATATGTCACACCAGCACAATCCAATTTTGGGGCGCGCGCACGCAGGTTCGGCGTCGGTCCTCGGTAGTGACCTCCGGGAAGTGACCCGTAGGCCTCGATCGAAGACCGCCTCGACCACATTTTTTTGCCAGCGTCCCTTATGCCGCCTGTGCATCCGTAAGGACTCAGGCACAACGATAAGGAGGCACCTGTGGAGGGTACCGATATTTACACCACCCAAGCCGAGATCGATAACGGATCTTTCGGCAAGCGCACTGTCCGATTTGAAACTGGCCGCCTAGCTCGTCAGGCTGCTGGCAGCGTCGCAGTGTGGCTCGATGAAGACACAATGCTGCTCAGCGCCACGACGGCATCAAAGAACCCCAAAGATAACTTTGACTTCTTCCCGTTGACGGTCGACGTGGAAGAACGCATGTACGCAGCCGGTCGGATTCCCGGTTCTTTTTTCCGACGCGAAGGCCGCCCCAGTGAAGATGCAATCCTCACCTGCCGACTCATTGACCGCCCGCTTCGTCCCACGTTCGTCAAGGGACTTCGCAATGAGGTCCAGGTCGTCGTGACCGTCCTCGCTTTGGATCCCAAGGATCTTTACGACGTCATCGCGATCAACGCTGCGAGTGCATCCACCCAGATTTCCGGTTTGCCCTTCAGCGGCCCTATTGGTGGCGTGCGTATTGCGTTGATTGATGGCCAGTGGGTGTGCTTCCCGACTCATGAACAGCTGGAGACAGCCGTATTCGACATGGTCGTAGCTGGCAGAATCGCTGGCGATGACGTGGCCATCATGATGGTTGAGGCCGAAGCAACGGAAACCACTTTCGATGCCGTTGCCATGGGCGGCAAAGCCCCCACGGAAGAGGTCGTTTCTGAGGGACTCGAAGCATCAAAGAAGTTCATCAAGGCGCTGTGTGAGGCACAGATCTCACTAGCCAAGCAAGCAGGTAAGGCAATTGCAGATTTCCCTGTCTTCTTGGAGTACCAGGACGATGCCTATGACGCGGTTGCCAAGGTGGCAACTGATTCTGTGCGTTCAGCCATGACCATCGTGAGCAAGGCCGAGCGCGAGGCAAAGCTCGATGACATCAAATCTGATGTGATCGCCCAACTCGGCGGAACATTCGAAGGTCGCGAGAAGGAGCTGTCAGCCGCGCTGCGTTCAGTAACTAAGAACGTGGTTCGTGAGCGGGTACTGCGTGAGAAGGTGCGCATCGACGGCCGTGGCCTCACCGACATCCGCACTCTGTCTGCTGAGGTAGATGTTCTGCCCCGCGTTCATGGATCAGCACTCTTCGAGCGCGGTGAGACCCAGATCCTCGGTGTCACCACCTTGAACATGCTGCGCATGGAGCAGCAGCTTGACACGCTGAACCCGGTCACCCGGAAGCGTTACATGCACAACTACAACTTCCCGCCGTACTCGACGGGTGAGACTGGTCGCGTGGGTAGCCCCAAGCGCCGCGAGATCGGTCACGGCGCCCTGGCTGAGCGGGCACTCGTGCCTGTACTGCCCACGCGCGAGGAGTTCCCCTACGCGATCCGCCAGGTATCCGAGGCACTCGGTTCTAACGGATCCACCTCCATGGGTTCGGTCTGTGCATCGACGATGTCGCTGCTTAATGCTGGCGTGCCCCTGAAGGCTCCCGTTGCCGGTATTGCAATGGGTCTGATCTCAGGTGAGATCGACGGCAAGACTGAGTACGTCGCTATCACTGACATCCTTGGCGCCGAAGATGCATTCGGTGACATGGACTTCAAGGTGGCGGGTACGCGTAACTTCGTTACCGCCCTCCAGCTCGACACCAAGCTTGATGGCATCCCCGCCTCGGTTCTTGCCGGCGCCTTGACGCAAGCACGCGATGCGCGTCTGGCAATCCTTGACGTCATGACTGAAGCTATCGATGCACCTGACGAGATGGCCGCAACGGCTCCTCGGGTGATCAGCGTGGTGATCCCAGTAGACAAGATCGGTGAGGTGATTGGGCCAAAGGGCAAGATCATCAACCAGATTCAAGAGGAAACTGGCGCTGATATCTCCATCGAAGATAACGGCACGATTTACATCGGTGCCACCAACGGTCCAGCGGCTGAAGCAGCTCGGGCAGCGATTAACCAAATCGCCAACCCGACGATGCCAGAGGTCGGAGAGCGTTACTTGGGTACCGTCGTGAAGACCACCAACTTCGGTGCATTCATTTCCTTGGTGCCCGGCAAAGACGGTCTGCTGCACATCTCCGAGATCAAGAAGCTCACAGGTGGCAAGCGCATTGAAACTGTTGAAGAGGTGCTCAATGTGGGCGACAAGATTGAGGTGGAGATCAAGGAAATTGATCCCCGCGGCAAGCTTTCACTCGCTCCGGTGACCGAGGCTGCATCTGCGCAAAGCGCAGATGCCTAAGGCTTCAACCCGCACCTTGTTGCGGGAAGTCGACGGGGGAGTCGTTCGTCGAACCGTTCTCCCGGGTGGCCTGCGCATAATTACTGAGCAGGTACCCGGGGTTCGGTCGGTGTCCTTCGGCGTCTGGGTAGGGGTGGGCTCACGGGATGAGTCCGGCCAGATGATGGGCTCGGCCCATTACCTAGAGCATTTGCTGTTCAAGGGAACCTCTCGACGATCGGCGCTCGACATCTCCTCCTCGATCGAGGCTGTCGGTGGAGACTTGAACGCTTTCACCACCAAGGAATACACCTGCTTTTACGCGCGGGTGCTGGATTCGGACTTGCCGTTAGCCATTGATGTCGTGTGCGATGTAGTCCTGGATGCGCTTATCAAGATTGACGACGTTGAGGCTGAGCGAGGCGTGATTTTGGAAGAGATCGCCATGCATGACGACGATCCTGGTGATCTTGTCCACGATGAGTTTGCTGAAGCGATGTTTGGTGATTCCCCGCTGGGAAGGCCAATCCTTGGAACCGTAGACACCATCACTGGCATCGAGCGCAATGCGATCAACAGGTTCTACCGAAAGCGCTACCTGCCTCAGAACATGGTTATCGCTGCTGCTGGCAATGTGGATCACGCCACGGTTGTCAAGCAGGTCACTAAGGCTTTCTCAGGTTTTCTGGACAGAGAAGTAGTACCCACACCGGCGCGCAGAGGTTCTCGTCGTCCTGCGAGCACCTCCCAAGTTCGGGTGGTGCCGCGCGTGACGGAGCAGGCTCATTTGGTGCTGGGAGTTCCTGGCCTACTGCGGAACGATCCCCGGCGATTTACAGCGGGCGTGCTGTCCACCGCATTGGGTGGCGGTATGAGCAGCCGGCTATTTCAAGAAGTTCGAGAAAAGCGCGGGTTGGCATATTCGGTGTACTCCTACTCACAAGGTTTTGCCGACACCGGGGTCTTTGGTCTGTATGTGGGCTGCCTCCCCGCCAAGGTCGACACTGTCCTCGATGTGTGTATGAGTGAACTTGAAAATGTGGCGCATCAGGGATTGAGTTCGGATGAGCTTGCTCGCAGCCGAGGACAGGTGAAAGGCGCGACGGTTCTCGGACAAGAGGATACGGGCGCCCGAATGACTCGCATCGCAAAGAGCGAGTTGCACGGGGAACCCCTTCTGGGGCTCAACGATGTGCTGGCCAGAGTTGATTCGGTGACCGATGAGGATGTGCATGCTCTTGCCAAAGAGCTTTTCTCTGCACCCATGACCCTTGCTGTGATTGGTCCCTTTGACTCCACTCACACATTCAATGCTGTGGCGTCCTGACGTCACATATGAAACGCTGAGGTGGTGAATATGGCAGAGCAGGCTGCACCCATCCGGGTTGGCGTTATCGGTGCCCTAGGTCGTATGGGGGCCACCGTTGTTTCGGCTGTTCAAGGGCAGCCAGATCTGCAACTCGTAGCGCAGATTGATCAGGGTGATGATCTCATTGCACTACTGGACTCCAAAGCTCAAGTGATTGTTGATTTCACTACGCCAGATGTGGTCATGCCCACGCTCAAGTTCGCAATCGAGAACGGCATCCATTGCGTTGTCGGCACCACAGGATTCGACGCTGAAAGACTCAGGGAGTTAACGCAGTGGTGCGCGAAGAGTCCCTCCACAGGGGTCTTGGTTGCGCCGAATTTTGGTATAGCGGCAATCCTCATGATGAAGATGGCTCAGATGGCTGCACCGCATTTTGAATCCGTCGAAATTGTTGAACTGCACCACCCTAAAAAGGTGGATGCTCCATCGGGGACGGCGATCAGAACTGCGGAAATGATTGCGGCGGTGCGGCCAGATGCAGTCATGCCAGATGCCACGGTAGATGCCCTCGATGGCGCGCGGGGCGCCCAAGTGGCGGGAGTACCTATCCATTCGCTCCGGATATCGGGGTTGGTTGCCCATCAAGAGGTAATTTTCGGGGGTGAAGGAGAAACACTCACCATTCGGCACGATTCACTTTCGCGGGAGAGTTTCATGCCAGGAGTTGTGCTCGGCATTCGTGAAGTAGCCAAGCACCCTGGACTCACTGTCGGTCTCGATTCGTACCTGGGTCTATGAGCCAACGCGCGATTTCGCTACTGCTCGCTGGGGCAGTGGCGATCTACGCCGGCTTCGCGTTGTGGCGCGGCTGGTTCTTGCTTCTCACTGGGGATCCAGTCCTGATTATTTTCGGCATCGCAATTGCGGTCCTCCCGGTCTTAGGTGCATGGATGCTGTACCGCGAACTCAAGTTTGGCTGGCAGATGCAAGCGATGGGACGTCAGTTGGCAGCCGAGGGTGGCCTTCTTCGTGATGACCTCCCCAAAACCCCCTCTGGTCGTGCACAACTAGAGGCAGCCGATGAGCGATTTGCTGAATTATCGCAAGCGGCCGAAGTGGAACCGGAGAGCTGGCGCGTGTGGTTTCGACTCGCCCTTGGTTATGACGAATCACGTGATCGCAAACGTGCACGCCGAGCCATGCGTAAGGCAGTCGACCTCTATGTATCTGATGGAAAGTCCAACACCCAAGCCTGATGCGCGGTGGCCCAGGAACGAATCGCTTGAACTGCCATGTCGTAGCGTTCACCGCCGGTCGGCCAGTCAAGGGACCAGCGATGAATGTGGGTGCCGTAAGTCCGCCCTGAATGGCGCACCACGATCAGGTGGTCCTCTGGCACCACGAGGGCTTGTGCCCACGGGAAAAACCTTGAAGACCACAGATTTCGAATCGCGATACCTTCATCATTGACGTAGGTGCCCGCGACAGAGGCCCGGGCTAAAGCGATACAGGCAGTTGCTAGCAGTGCAGATGAAAGAAATGTCCAGCCCGAAAACCCCGTTGTAAATCCGACAAGAATCACCCCTCCTGCGCTAATGGCTATACCTAATGCCAATGCGATGAGCATGAGTGACCGAAGCGCGCCTCTGGCTCCGATGCGAACG
>JBIISH010000007.1:0-18894 GCA_044341115.1 Candidatus Nanopelagicales bacterium | reverse complement strand
AACAAGTGCGATACCGGCGAGCCAGGAAACAGTGCGAAGCACGGGCCACGGATGTCCATGCTTACGCATCTTGAGAACGCCGACGATGTATAGACCTGCAGCGATCAGACTCATTGTGAAGAAGAACGGTTCAAATCGGAAACCAAAAATCACACCGGATGCAGTCGGTGCATCAGGGTATGCAAAGCCCAGCAGGCTTTCACCATACGTGGGCAGCAGCACTTCCTCACGCGGGTACGCACTCGTTGCAAGGGCCACACCAAGGCCGAGCGCCCCAGCCATCATCACCAATTCGATAGCAGCGACCCGAGCAAATGTGATACCGCGCGACGCCCCTGATGCAATCACACGGGCGCGCAGATACCAACCGAGGAATGCAAGGGCCGCGATGATCAAAATTTTGGCAATGAGTAGTTGCCCGTAGGAAGTGCTGAAGAGTTGACCGACCGTGTCCAGGCGCACATAGGCATTCGCGATCCCGCTCGCGGCGAGCACGATGATGGCGATCAGTGCAAAAGGGCTAAAGCGCTCGATGGCTCTTGACATAGGTAGGTCAGCTCGCGTTGCATGCCAACCCAAAGCAACCACGCCACCGATCCACAGTGCTGCTGCTGCACTATGCGCAACACCAGAGGTGGTGGCAAGTGCATGATCACCAAGGCCAGAGCTATGCCCTGCAAGAGCGGGTAGCGAGATAGCCACGATCGAGACGATCAGCCACGTGAGTGCCGTACCTGTGGTGGAGGCAACCGCTGATGCGATGCCCACCAGCATCGCCAGAATGGCCATGACCAGCAGCGCTCGGGTGGTAGGCAACTCATTTGCGTAAGTAGTGAGCACAGACGGGTTCATGGTCTCGGGAATAGATATGGCGAGAACCAGCGCCAGAGTCCAGATCATCTGCATGATCGCGAGAATCGCCCAGACCAGCGCTGAGATCGATGCACGCGTCATATCCGTGCGCCCAATTCGCGAAAGAACACCCTTCTTACTAGCCGGGCCGAGCACTCCCGCAAAGAGCAAGAGACCGATGGTGACGATTCCGGCAACGAGGGTGAGAACGCGAAGGATCGGCACGCCCCAACCGACCACCGGGCCCGGATCTGGCAATCCGACTAATGCTGGCTCGTATGCGCCCCCGGACACCACGAGTGCACTGGCTGACACCACGATCGCGAGCGCAACAAGGCAGGTGCTGATCAGCGTAAAGACGCCTGCGGGAAGTCGCGAGCTCCCTCGCGAAACATCCCGCGCACTCACCCGAGCGTCGGTGCTCATGCTCGTCGCCGGTTCCACACTACGAGAGCAGTAATCAGAGCCCCTGCAATAACCACGCCGATCAAGATCGCGGGGATCGAACTGTCACCTGATTGATTGGCATCGGCCGGCTGGTCAATAACCACAGCCTCCGTCGGTTCAATCGGAACGACCTCAGCCTCAGTCACAGACGAAGACGCCTCAGGGATTTCAGTTGCTGATTCAGATGCCACGTCGTTCGATCCGTACTTGAAAGAAATTTCTCCCGTCACGGGGTGACCGTCGCCGGAAACAACGCGATATGAAACGGAATATGCACCAACGGGAAGATCTGCGGGCCACGGAACTGTCACGACGGAACCTGCTGACTCGGCAACGTCCTTAGCAACAACTGCGCCACTCTCATTCGTAATAGAAACGCGGACGGTTGCTTCGAGCAACTCCTCGTTGAAAGTGAATATGACGCTGGTCGGGGCAACCTCTAACTCAGAACCATCGGCGGGAACGGCCTCGATCAGATCGGTGTGTGCTTGCGCCGGGACCGAGAACATTGCAGTTCCCAGTAGGCCGACTACGAGGGCTAGAAGAACGCGCCGAAGAAAGTTACTCACGGGTTCGAGCGTACGGCCCCGGGTCGCTGGTCCCACCACCAGCCAACGGGCTCTGCGTAGCGAGCCAGGATCGGGCCAAGGGTTGCGGTGATCAGCACATAAGCGGCGACAAAGGCCTGAAATTGCCCGGGTAACACCGTGGAAACCGCAGCAATACCAGCGATTACTACGCTGAATTCACCTCGAGCACTCAGTAGGGCTCCTGCGCGAAGACGCGAAATCGTTCCGCCATCTACCGTGGCGCTCGCATACCAACCGGTCACGAACTTCGTGACGATGGTGATGATTGCCAGCACAAATGCGGGCAAAATCACACCCGGTAAATCAGCGGGATTCGTGGAGAGGCCGAAGTAAGCGAAAAAGACAGCGGCCAGCAACTCACGAAGTGGGTCCAGCCTGCGCCTGGCAACCTCGGCAACTTCTCCGGTGAGCAGCAGGCCCACCAGGAATGCGGCAACTGCAGGTGAAAAGGAGACCAGCCCGGCAAGTCCGGCAGCGGCAACAGCAGCGCCGAACACCACGAGGAGAAGACCCACTGGTTCAGAGGTCGTGAAGAAGCGTTGAGCCCATGTTTCTCGTCGGATCGAAATGAGAACTACAACGGCTACCACGATGAGCGCAATTCCGGTGGAGATGAGTCCACGAACCAGTCCAGCTCCGGTGAGCACCACGGTCAAGATCGGCAGGTACGGCGCCATCACGAGGTCCTCGAGCACCAGGATGCTCACCACTGGCCCGGTCTCTGGATTGCGACGCCACCTGAAGTCACGCACTACCTGCGAGACGATTCCGGAGGAAGAGATGTACGTGACGCCACCTAATGCCAAAGCTCCGGCAAATCCCCAGCCCAGGATTAAGGCCATGGCAACACCTGGAGTTGCGTTGAGCACTAGATCGATCAGTCCAGAGCGAGACTGCCTCCGCGCTGTTTGCACAAGTTGAGTGCCCGAGTATTCAAGGCCCAGGAGTAGCAGCAGAAGCACTACGCCAAGCTCGGCCAGCGTGGGAACCAAAATTCCACGGGGATCAATCCCGTAGAAGCCGCCTTCGCCCATCAAGAGACCAGCGAGTAGGTAGAACGGAACAGCAGAGAAGCCAAAACGATGGGCAATCCGAGCGATGATGCCAAGGCCGAGCAGGAGCAGCCCGAACTCCAGAAAGAGTTGGGGCAACTCCGGATCCACGAACGAAGCGCTTACCTGCACCACCCGATCATCGCAGGCCCACGTTACGAAGGCATCTCACTCGTGAAGAATCACACCGAAATCAGAAACTGTCTTCTGACAACTCCATGATGTCGCCGGTGGTGGCTTCGGCGATTGCGCGTTCGGCAGTGAGCAGTGGCAACCGGTTCCTAGCAAACCAGGAAGCGGTTGCAACCTTGCCTTCGTAGAACGCTTTATCCCGATCTGATGGGCCAGCTGCGAGTGCTGCAAGTGCAACCTCTGCCTGGCGGATCAGCAACCAGCCGATCACCAAGTCGCCGCTAGCCATCAGTAGGCGGGTCGAGTTCAGACCCACCTTGTAGATCTCGGTCACATCGGATTGTGAAGCCATGGCCCACTTTCCGAGCAGACCGATCATCGCCTGCACGTCCTCCAGCGCCGTGCCGAGCAATGCGCGTTCGGTGCCTAGTACTCCCTTACCTTCATCGCCCTTAACCGTCTCGGTGATTTGCGCACCGAGGTGGAAGATCGCGGTGAACTGATCCTTGACCATCTTGCGGAAGAAGAAGTCAAGGCCTTGAATAGCGGTGGTACCTTCGTAGAGCGTGTCGATTTTTGCGTCGCGAATGTACTGCTCAACGGGGTAGTCCTGCAGGTAACCCGAACCACCAAAAGTCTGCAGCGATACCGCGAGCATTTCGTAAGAGCGTTCTGATCCCACACCCTTAACGATGGGCAGCAGCAGATCATTCATGCGCAGGGCCATTTCCAGATCAACGGAACTGTCGCCTGCCTCGCCCATGCCGATGAGGTCCTGCCAGTAGGCGGTGTATGCGATGAGTGCGCGCATACCTTCCGCGTAGGACTTCTGCAGCATCAGACTGCGCCGGACATCTGGGTGATGAGTGATGGTGACGCGCGGTGCGGTCTTGTCGGCCATCTGCGTGAGGTCTGCGCCCTGAACACGAGTCTTTGCGTAGTCGAGTGCGTTCAAGTAACCGGTGGACAGCGCAGCGATCGCCTTTGTGCCGACCATCATGCGCGCGTATTCGATGACCTTGAACATCTGGGCGATTCCGTCGTGCACATCGCCCACGAGCCAACCAACCGCGGGCTCGCCATCGCCAAAAGTGAGTTCACAGGTGGTGGAAGCCTTCAGACCCATCTTCTTTTCGACGTTGGTTGCGTAGACGCCGTTGCGCGAACCGAGTTCTCCGGTTGCAAGGTTGACGTGGTACTTAGGCACGAGGTAGAGGGAAAGTCCCTTAGTACCGGGGCCGGCACCTTCGGGGCGTGCCAACACCAAGTGAATGATGTTGTCGGACATGTCGTGCTCGGCTGAGGTGATGAAGCGCTTGACGCCTTCGATGTTCCAGGTGCCATCACCGTTGTCGATGGCCTTGGTGCGGCCTACACCAACATCTGAGCCAGCATCGGGCTCGGTGAGGACCATCGTTGCGCCCCACCCGTTCTCGATCATCAACTCGGCCCAACGCTTTTGATCATCGGTGCCGAGGGAATCCAGGATCGCGGCGAAGCCGGCACCGGACATGAACATGAAAGCTGCGGGGTTGCTACCGAGCAGAAGTTCACTGGCCGCCCAACGCAATGACGGGGGAGCACCGGTGCCACCGAGGTTCTCGGGCAGATCGAGCCGCCACCACTCGGCATCCATGAGTGCCTTAAATGACTTCTTGAAAGACTCGGGCATGACCACGGTCCTGGCCGCTGGGTCATAAACGGGGGGATTGCGGTCGGCATCTACAAAGGATTCGGCGAGCTCGCCAACGGCAAGACGCTCAACCTCCTTGAGCACCTCGGTAGCTGTTTGCTCATCCATCTCCGCGTAGGGGCCACTGCCCATGCGTTCGGCAGCGCCGAAAACCTCAAAGAGGTTGAACATGTTGTCGCGAAGATTGCTCTTGTAATGACTCATCGGGCTACCCCATCGATCCGTAAGTTACTGGCCAGTAACTCAATGATGCTACTGATCAGTAGCCAATGCAAGACCTACGACCCACCAGAATGGTCCCCATGAGCATTCGGGGTCCCTGGCTGGATTCGGTCACCCCTATTGCTCCCCCGGCCAGCGCCCGGCCCACCTACCGATTTGTCCTCTATGCAGGTGTGGTCACCGGGGCCTATTCCGGTGTGATCTGCCTGATCCTTTACGCCTTTGCCCGCGTGATCGGGGTGCCCTTTGAGGTGCAGGGCCTGGGCGGGGTCGCCGTTTTGCCCTGGATTGTTGTTCTGCTCCTCCCGCTGGCAGCCGGTGTGGCCGGAGCTGCTCTCGCCGGGCTGCTGCGCGGTGTGCGCTTTGGTGGCCGCATCGTGTTGCTCATCGGCACAGTGCTCGCGCTACTTTCCTGCATCAGCCCAATCGTTCAACCGGACGAGGTGATCTGGTCCACGCGCATCTGGCTGCTGGTGATGCATGTGATCACCTGGCTGCTCGTTGTTCCCCAGATCGCGCGGATCGTGGGCGATGCTGATCCGGGCGCATTCGAAGAACGAGAGGAGAGCTGATGTCGACGGCTGTGAACATCCCGCAGCGCAGTGCCTTCACCGCTCTCGTGGTTGCGATGCGTCCGCGGCAATGGGCAAAAAACGTTCTTGTGTTTGCTGCACCACTTGCAGCCGGTTCACTTTTTGAACCCTCAGTTCTGTGGCCTTCGCTCGGTGCTTTTGTTGCGTTCTGTTTGATTTCGAGTGCCACATACCTACTTAACGACGTGCGCGATGTTGCATCCGATCGTGATCATCCCACCAAGCGCGCCCGCCCGATCGCTGCCGGGCAACTCGCGCCAGGTGTTGCGATCGCAGCAGCGGTGGTGCTCGCTATTGCAGCTCTTGCACTCTCGTTCTGGATTTCACTTGCACTCGCCGGCGTAATCGTCGCCTACGCGGTCTTTACCATCGCCTACTCTCTGTTCCTCAAGCACGAGCCGGTGATAGAACTTGCATTGTTGGCAATGGGTTTCCTATTGCGCGCGATCGCAGGTGGTGCCGCATCTTATCTACCAATCTCGCAGTGGTTCCTGATCGTTGCTGGCTTTGGCTCACTGTTCATGGCCGCCGGAAAGCGTTACAGCGAACTACACCGCACGTTGGAAGAGACCGCCGACGGTGCTCACACCCCCGGCAGTCACACCAGGCGCAGTCTTGACGGCTACACCCTTGGCTACCTCCGCTTCGTATGGGCAACTGCAGCTGCAGTCACCATTACCGGTTACTGCCTGTGGGCATTCGACGTTGCCGCAACCCCCGCCAGTTTCCCGTGGGCGGAGTGGAGCGTGCTCCCATTCGTGCTCGCCATCTTGCGTTACGGCGTTGTGGTGGATCGCGGTGAAGCCGAAGCACCTGAAGATGCAGCACTTGGCGACAAAGTGTTGCTCGCGCTCGGCCTTATTTGGTTGGTGCTATTCGGTTTAGGTGCGTCTGGCGTATGAGTAAGAATGACGTGAACAACGTAAGCGAGGCATCCTCACCGCTTGTCCGCACCGAGGGCGAGGAGCTACTCACCGGTTGGGGCCGCACCGCGCCGTCTATGGCGATGGTGCAGGAGCCTGCACACATGGAAGATGTGCAAGCGGCAATCGTGCACGCCGGTGCTCGCGGAGTTCTCGCCCGCGGGCTTGGCCGTTCTTATGGTGATGCTGCGCAGTCCGGCGGCGCCACGGTGTTGCGCATGCCGTCGATGAACACCTTCACTCTTGATCCGGTAACAGCAACGGTCACGGCCGATGCCGGTGCGAGCCTTGATGAAATTTTGATCGGCATCGTGCCGCGCGGCTTCTTTGTTCCTGTCACGCCAGGCACCCGGATGGTCACGGTAGGTGGTGCGATCGCCGCAGATATTCATGGCAAAAACCATCACGTCGATGGCAGCTTTGGCTCCCATGTCACGTCGTTAACTCTTATTGATGGCACTGGGGCTATCCGTACCCTTTCGCCCTCCGACATGTTGACCAGCAACGAGTTCTGGGCAACCGTGGGTGGCATGGGTTTGACCGGAGTGATCGTTCAAGCAACGTTCAACGTTATTCCCATCGAAACTGCGTTGATGAGTGTTGATACCGAGCGAGGCGCAAACCTCGACGAGCTCATGAACAAGATGATCGACGCCGATGCGCGCTACCGCTACAGCGTCGCGTGGATCGACAGCGTCTCAACTGCTGGGCGTGGTGTGATTACGAGCGGTGAGCACGCAACCCTCGATCAACTTCGCGCGGCCAAGCGCAGCACCGCACTGGTCTATGACCCGAAAGTGGTGGCAACCGCCCCCAAGTTCATTCCCGGCGGCTTAATCAACAAACTTTCGATGCGCGCATTCAATGAAGCGTGGTTTCGCAAACACCCCAAGTCGAGAGCAGGCGACATCCACAGCATCGCTGCGTTCTTCCATCCACTCGACGGCGTGCAGGAGTGGAATCGCGTGTACGGCCCGGCTGGTTTTCTGCAGTACCAATGTGTTGTTCCTGACTCTGCCGGGCAGGTAATCGGAGAAGCGCTAGCTCGTTTGCGCGCAGTGGGCGCCCCCAGTTTCCTGACCGTCCTGAAGAGGTTCGGTTCAGCAAACCCGGCACCGCTTTCTTTCCCGGAAAAGGGCTGGACCCTCGCGATGGACATCCCCACCGGGGTTGCGGGGTTAGCCACCACCCTCGATGGCCTCGATGAACTTGTTGCCGATTCCGGCGGCCGGCTCTACCTCGCCAAAGATTCGCGGCAGTCCCCAGAGATGTTCCGACGCACCTACCCGCGTCTGGCACAGTGGCAGGAGGTGCGATCCTCAATGGACCCGCACGGAGTTTTCACATCCGATTTGGCCAGGAGGCTGCAACTGTGATCGACGCACTCGGTGACCCCCAGTCCGTACTCGTTCTTGGCGGCTCCAGCGAAATCGCGCTGGCAACGGTTAAAGCACTTCCGCGCAACCGGATCAACCGCGTTGTGCTGGCCGGGCGCGCATCAGCTGCCCTGACGAGCGCTGTCAATGAACTCACCACCGCCGGAATTAAGGGCGTTGTGGCTGCTGAGTTCGATGCCACCAACACGGCCAGCCACGAGCGCATCATCGATGAGATTTTTGATGCGGGTGACATAGACATCGTCATTCTTGCTTTCGGCATGCTCGGCGATCAGATGGAGTTTGAATCCGACCCGAACCTTGCCGTCCAGATCGCAACTACCAACTACACCGGCGCCGTGAGTTCTGGCCTGCATGTTGCGCGCCGTTTGCGTCAGCAGGGCCACGGTTCTCTCGTCGTCATTTCTAGCGTTGCCGGTGATCGCGCGCGGCGCTCGAACTATGTGTATGGCTCTACCAAGGCCGGCCTTGATGCTTTCGCGCAGGGACTCGGCGATGCGCTGCAAGGTTCGGGTGCGCATGTGATGGTGGTGCGACCCGGCATGGTGCGCACCCGCATGAGCGCTGGTCTGCCTGAAGCTCCCATGACAACCGATGCCCCCGATGTTGCCAAGGCGATCATCGCTGGTCTGCGCAAGGGAAAACACACCATCTACGCCCCGGGCAACCTTCGCTATCTGATGGGTGTGGTGAAGACCGTGCCGCGGCCGATCTTCCGGAAACTGCCTTCGTGACCCTGACGCAGGTTTTTCCGGTGGCGGGCGCGCAGCCCGACATCAGCAGCGCCTACGCCTGGCCGGAACACGGCGCCTGGGTGCGCGCGATGATGGTGATGAGCCTCGACGGCGCAATCTCAGGATCCGATGGGCGCAGCGGTTCAATCTCCTCGGCCACCGACCGCCTGATCATGAAGCAGGTGCGCAGTTTTAGTGACGTCGTATTAATAGGTGCGAGCACAATGCGCGCCGAGAATTACTCGCCGATGAAAGTTATCCCGGAAATCCTTGACGAACGACGTTCCCAAGGGCTCGACGATGCCTCCGTGACCGCGATCGTCAGCGCGAGTCTGGATCTGCCGTGGGAGTTGCCTGCATTCAGTGAGTCCTACCGGCAGCCCATCGTGATCACAACATCTGACTGTGATGAAGCAAAAGCTGACGAGGCAAGTAAGCACTGTGAATTAATTCGGGTCACCGACATCAAGAACAACCCCGGCGCCATCATCGACTCCCTCGCTGCGATGGGGCTCAACAGAATCATCTGTGAGGGCGGGGCGCGTCTCTTGGGCGATCTCACCAAAGCCGGGTGCATCGATGAATTCGATGTAGCGATCTCGCCCACCCTTGCCAACAATGGCCAGGCGTTGCTGCACGCCAACTTTGATGCTCCCCAAAAACTAAAACTGGCGCACGTGCTGCAAGACGAAGGCTTCCTGTTTACGCGCTACCTCCGCGCCGATTCAGGTAAATCTGCTTAGGATCATGAAATGCTTTCGCTGAAAGATCTTGCCGAACTCTTCGAGCAGCATCCGGGTGCTTTCGATCACCAGGTTGCTCCGGTGATCATTGGTGAACAGGTCATCGCCAGCAGTGATGGCCCAGCAATCATGGGAACGATCAACCTCTCTCGCGATTCGACCTATCGCGAAAGCATTGCCACCGGAAACGAGTCAGCGATCCGCAAAGCCCGCGTGATGGCCGCCCAAGGTGCCCACTTTGTTGACATCGGTGCCGAGTCCAGCACTGCGGCTGCGCGCCGAGTAAACATCGATCAGCAGATTGATGCACTCGTTCCGGTCATCACACAGCTGAGCGAGGACGGCATTGCTACCTCCGCTGAAACGTACGAGCCTGAGGTTGCGCACGCCTGCCTTGAAGCTGGCGCTGAAGTAATCAACTTCACCGGATCAGAACACAGCGCAGAGATCTTTGCCGCTGTTGCAAAGTTCGATGCCACGTTGATTCTGTGTTACGTGGGCGGAGCGAACGTCCGTGAGATAACCGACGTGAGTGTTGACGAAGACCCGATCCCAGGCCTTCGCGATTTCTTCGACGAGCGCACCAAGGCAGCCCAAGAAGCTGGCGTGTCGAAAATCATCATCGACCCAGGCATGGGTTTCTACTACGGCAACCTTGTTGATCCACTGACCCGAGTGCGGCATCAAACCAAAGTCATTCTCAACTCGTTCCGCCTACGCGAGCTTGGCTTCCCGATCTGCCAAGCCCTCCCGCATGCCTTCGATCTCTTTGAGGATCAGTTCCGTACCGCCGAAGGTTTCTTCGCCGTGCTCGCCAGTCTTGGTGGCGTTGGCGTTTTTCGCACGCACGAGGTGGCGCAGGTGCGGGCGGTCAGTAACGCGATGCTCCTGCTTGACGTGAACTGACATCTATCGCGATATCGATCGGCACTTCAGCATGGCACGCAGCGGCGTTGATGGATCGATGACCTCGGGAAAATTCAAAATGCATCCGCGTTGTCAAAGAGGGTTGCCGCTCAATTAACTTCTAACCTTGTTGGAGATATCGCACTGTTTGGATGATCACAATCTTCCGTACAGTGCGATATCTTCTTCAAACAATTCGATGTCTACGTCAGAGACCGTTCGTCTGGTCTGCGAAATGGCACGCAAGTAGTCCTCCGTTGAAGCACCCACCGGACCAACAGTCTCTCCGCCGCTCATCTCGCGCTCAAATGACACCTGAGCTGCTGATCGCGAGGCAAACTCCACGTCTGCGGGAGTGAAGTGCTCAGAAGCCAAGACCAGTGCAGCAATATCAACATCGTGCCTGGAGGACTGGGAAACAAAAGACTCCCAAATAGCGGCTCGGGCGATCGCGTCAGGTGGACCAATGGGGATCACGTAGTCAAACCGACCAGGTCGCATAAACGCTTGGTCGAGAGTGCGAACAGAGTTTGTGGCGCAGACAAGTAGGCGGGTATCACGCTGCCGGAAAGCGGGAATGATCTTGAGCAGTTCATTCGTCACACCGTGAGCAGGACTCTTCCCAACTCCTTCGCGAGTGGAAGCGATCTCCTCGACCTCGTCGATAAAAACCAGAACTTTCTCCAGTTCATCAATCATGGCAAAGGTGTCGTGGAGGGCCTGAGCCAATCCCGAGGGTTCCGTGGTCAGCCTTGAGGGAAAAATCTCCACGAAAGGCCAGGACAATCTAGATGCAATGGCCCGGGCGAAAGTTGTCTTGCCTGTTCCCGGTGGCCCAAAAAGAACAATGGCATGCGGTGGAGTCACGCCGTGTGCTGACGCCCGCTCTGGATTACTCAGAGGCATGACGACCCTCTTGTCAATGATGTCCTTCTCCCCATGCATTCCTGCAAGGCGCTGCCAAAGATCGCGCGTGAGCACGCGGCCGCCCAGAGCACTCAGGGTTGTTGCCTCACCGGGCGTGAGCGCCTCTCGCTTCTCCCAGTAGGCAGCGGGCTGTTGACGTACGTAGCCGGCTCGAGCAAATCCCTCTGCCATCTGTTCTTCTTCGGCAAGTAAGTAGGAAATCGTCGCGACCCCGGCATTCACCAACCGGCCCTCAAGGTAATTGAGCAATGCGGATGGCATGCCTTCGCCACGATGTTGGGGATCGATAGCTATCCGCATCACCCAAGCGCGTGATTCGGAGATGCTCGCCACTGCTGCGCCCACGACCACGTTCTGATGGACTGCGACAACGGCGGTTCCGCCCGAGCGCAATTCCACGATGCATTCAGCTATTGAGAACACCGAGGCCATACTCGGTGTGACTTCCCATAGGTGGACTACCGGTTCTAGGTCACTGTCTTGAAAATCTCGCACGATGAAAGACATGTTGGAGACCTCCTGATCGAACCAGCACCTAGGTGTGGCTCACTGTAGGGAGTGGTTCACGTTTGCGCTCGTCCAATCGAGCGACGAGGTGCGGTTCCCACGTGGAATTCGGCGAGTGGGGCCGGCGGCGCAGCCCCGCCAGGTATAGCGCATTCACCAGTTGGCGTGAACTCACCTCGAGCGCTCCTGCAGAAATAGCAGCATCTCGATGACTCTCGGGAATGTCGTAGTGATCACCCTCAAACCCGCGCTCGGGAACGCCGAGCGCTGCAGCGAACGCGTGCAGTTCTTCGAGTGAGGTGTCGCTGACCATGTGGCACCAGAGCCGATCGTGCGCGGGCCAGATGGCTGCGTCGATCAGGATGGACATGTCGTGAGTAAAGCAGTGATGCGGCGAAATCCAGATGAGCCCACGGCAAGGTGAATCGAGGTGTAGTTTCGCCCCCATGCTTGAAGCCGCCCTCTTCGGAGCCCTCGCTCAGTCCGCTCTCCTTGTTGGAGCCCTCCTCGTCTGGAAGTTTCCCAAGCTGAAGAACCCGATGTATGTCGGTGGCCTCATGGCCTTTGGTGCCGGTGCGGTGATCTCAGCCGTGTCCATCGACCTGGTCGCGGTCTCCTACGACGAGGCTGGGGCAGGCCCCACCGCCATCGGGATTGCGATCGGCTGCCTGATCTACTTCGGCATCATCGCGCTCATTGAGCGCTCGGCACATGTTGAAGCGCCGATAATCGAACCGGACTTGGTTGCTCCGGATGCCCCGGTGGTAACGCACGGTGCCACCAAGAAGGAAGCGCGCAACATGACCATCGGAATGGTCATTGACGGGGTGCCTGAGTCGGTTGCCATCGGCCTGACCCTGCATACCGCGACCGTGGGAGCTTCTGCCGCACTCGTTGGCTCGATCTTCATCGCAGCAATTCCAGAAGCAATTGGCATCGCCGCAGCACTTCTGGCCGGCGGGATCGTGCTGGGAAAGATCCTGCTTCGTTTCTCTTTCATCGTGGTGATTGGAGCCGTGTTCTCCGCTCTTGGTTACACGCTTCTCTACAACGCATCGGATGCAACTCAGGCCATAATCCAATCTGTTGCTGCTGGTGCCCTCCTTGTTGTTGTCATCAACGAAATGATCCCGATCGCAGTGCGCAACATCAAGCATTGGGCGGGAATCATCGGAGTCGCGGGGTTCGTCTTCTCCGCGGGATTGACCTGGGCAACAGGCGGCTGATCCGCCCGACTGATTTCGGCTGGCTTTGCCCGCGCCGGGAGCTATGGATTGTGATCTGCTGGCAATTGTATGTCGAGAACCCGCAGCGGGACCGCCGTGATAACTACCGAACATAACCGGGCGGAGCATAAGTATTGGATTGTTGGTCCGGCTCAAGCCTAGGCTGGAGTCGTTCGCGTAGAAGAGTCCTGGGAGATGGAATGACTGTGCAAGACCTCGAGGTACGTGAGTTCCGCGCATTCGCCGGGCATTTTGCAACAGGCGTGGCGATCATCACCACATTGGACGAAAGCGGCACTCCTGTCGGATTCACCGCGAACAGTCTCACCTCGCTATCCCTAGACCCACCCATGTTTCTCGTGTGTGTGGCTCGTGATTCTGGGACTCTCCCCTCGCTGCTGAAGCACTCTCGTTTCGGAATCTCATTCCTGTCCGACGCTCAGCGTGACCTGTCAATACGTTTCGCCGGCAAGGGTGGCGGCGCGAAGTTCTCCGAGGCGAGCCTTCTCGCGAGTCCGGGGGGAATACCGTGGCTGGCTGGTGCTCTCGGGCATGCGGAGTGCGAAGTGTCGACTGTTTACGAAGGAGGAGACCACATGATCGTTTTGGGAACTGTATCCACGATTCACTTTGGTGAAGGACAGCCATTGGTCTACTTCCGTGGTGACTACGCGGCGCTGACTGGGCGCTGATGTCATCCCCAACGAAGTCATTGACCGGCACCGGCGCAGTCGTCACGGGTGGAGCCTCAGGTCTCGGCCGCGCAATAACCGAGGCACTCGCGATGGCAGGGGCGAGTGTTGCCGTGCTGGATGCCGACGGGCCCGCGGCACAGGCTGCGGCAGCTGAACTTGTCGACTCAGGTTGTGATGTCCTCGGCCTGCAGTGTGACGTCACCGATCCAGACTCCCTGTCGGCAGCCATGGGAGTTTCTGCGGATCGCTTCGAAGGAATTCGGGTCGTGTTCGCAAATGCCGGAATCTCCGCGGGTCCCGGGCCCGGCTCGGGCGGAAAGTCACTGTTGGAACTAGATGACGAGAATTGGGACCGCGTGTTGGCGGTCAATCTCTCCGGCGTGATCCGCACGGCGCGCGCAGCGCTCCCCTTCTTGATCGAGTCCGGATCCGGGAGACTGATCATCACCTCTTCTTCCGCGGCAATCATGCCGACGCTGTTCGTCGGACACGCCTATGCAGCGAGCAAGGCCGCCGTCCATCACCTGACCCAGTACCTGGCACTGGAACTCGCCGAGCACAAGGTGCTGGTCAATTGCCTGGCCCCGGGGCCGTTCGAGACGAACATTGCATCGGGAAGGCTCAAGCAACCTGACATTGCTGAGCAGGTGGCCAAAAGTGTGCCGCTCGGAAGAATCGCCGACCCTTCGGAGATAGGTCCGGTTGCACTGCTACTTGCGAGTCCGGACAACGGGTTCATGACGGGGTCGCTCATCTCCATCGATGGCGGCACAGTCGCGGGTAACTGGTCTCACTGAAGGGCATCGGTGGCCGAGTCTCATTTAGGTTGAGTCACACGGCTTTGCTGCGCGCGGCCGTATCTTCGGGGTTTGCCTGATTCTCCAGCGCCTTCTGCACGCTGTTCGCAAATTCGCTCAGTACCGGTGTCACGCGTGCTTGACGAGTCAGCACAGACATCTGGAGCACCGGAGCTGGATCTGTGATACCGATGGTGATCACCCCGTGGGGGAGCAGGCTCTTGGCGAATGCGGGCACGAACGTAGCGCCAAGGCCGGAGGCCACGAGGGCTAATGCCATATGCAGGTGGTCTGCCTCCTGCGTCACGCACAAGTCGAATCCGGCTTCAACTGCGAGAGCGGCGTAGTAGTCGCCGTTGTCCGAGTCCGTGCGTTGAGAAATTTGAATCACAGGCTCACCCTCGAGGCGGGCAAACGGTATCGCGAGTTCAGTAGCGAATGGATGATCCTCAGGCAGGGCGAGGAGAACCGGCTCCTCGATGGTCATGTGACTTGTGAGCCAAGGCGGCATACTTTTCGGAGTCCGACAAAGGGCTAGATCGATCCTGCCCTGCTCCAGTTCTTCCAGAAGCCGGCTCGTGCCGGCCTCGGTCAAGCCGACGGTGACTAACGGGTGGGACTGGCTGTGAATTCTGAGTACCCGGGCCACGTAGGCGAGGCAGGCGGGAGCTATGAAGCCGAACTCGACGGCTCCGGAATCCCCTGCAGCGACCCTGCGGGCGGTCTCCATCATCTCGGAGGCATCGTGCAGGATTTCACGGGCCTTGGGCAAAAGTGTCTCCCCGGCCGGGGTGAGTTCCACTTTTCTGCGATTGCGGGTGAACAGCTGCACTCCGAGCTCTCGCTCAAAGGAGGCGATCTGCTTGCTCAATGCCGGCTGGACGATGTAGAGCCGCTCCGCCGCCCTACCGAAGTGCATTTGATCAGCCAGAACTACGAAGTATCGAAGGTGCCGGAGCTCCACAGAAACCTCCGACCTCGGCGTGGGAAATTGCGTGACTCGTGCGACGCCCCTTGGCGTGTGTAAATCGTCTCCATCATAACTGCCGGGGCTAAGTCCTTGAATGGTTATCACCCGCTTCGTGTGAAGCTTCTAGGGAATCACAGGTAGCTGCATTGACATTGGCGAACATTCGGGGCGCTCGACGATAATGTCGCGGTGGAGTCCCCCGCATGAAGACGTGGCCGGCGGTAGCGGCGGTCCTTGAGTCACCGGAGGCGACCTTCGCGCTCCAGCCCGTTGAGCTAGGCCCCTTGGCCAGCGGCGAGGTTCTTGTTCGCGTGCTGGCTTCGGGCGTGTGCGGTACCGACACGGAGGCTCGCGAGCTCACGCCCACTCCGTCAGTGCTCGGCCATGAAGGTGTTGGCGTCGTCGAGGAACTCGGCCCTGACGTCACGGGCGTGGTACCAGGAGATCTCGTCGTGATGTCCTATCCCAGTTGTGGGGCTTGTACAGGCTGCCTTCGAGGCATGCGATGGCTCTGTGAGCACAACTGGAGTCTCAGTTTTGATGGCAAGCGCGGTGACGGCTCCCACCCGGTTCATCGTGACGGCGTGCCTATCGCCTCTGCCTATTTCCAGCAGTCTTCATTCTCGACTCGAGCAGTAGTCCCTGCCCGTTCGCTTGTGCTTGCTCCGCCGGACATCCCATTGCCCGTACTCGCGGCTTCGGTATGCGGGGTATTGACAGGTGTGGGCGCGGTTCTCAATGTTCTGAAGGTCTCTCCCGGTGACTCGCTTGCCGTCATCGGCACCGGGGCGGTCGGCCTCGCTGCGATCATGGCGGCCAAAAATCTAGGCGCCACGACAATCGTGGCCATCGATGTGCATCCCGGCCGCCTGAAACTCAGTCGCCAACTCGGCGCTACCCATGCAATCTCGGCAGTGGGGCAGGGCGTCCCCGAAGCAATACTCCAGCAGATTCCCGAAGGTATCCGAGCAGTGCTCGACACCACGGGCAGGCAGTCATCGTGGAGTGACGCAGTGGCCTACCTTCAGCGTGGCGGTGACTTCGCCTTTGTGACGACACCTGAACCGGTGGAGACATACGGATTTCCCCCTTTTCCGCTCTTCCTTAAATGCGGAAGCCTCCACACTGTTCTGCTCGGCGGTGCCAATGCACAAGACACGCTCTCGAGGATTTTCGCGTGGTACCGCCAGGGAGAATTCCCGGTGGAAGACATCGTGCGCACGTATGCGTTCGAAGACATAGAGCTCGCCTTTGAGCATTCGGCCGCCGGCGCGACCATCAAACCTGTCCTGCTCATGCCCTGAAACACACCACCACGAGGAGTTCTCCGTGACAGTTCACCCTTCCGATTCCACCACTCGCGCTCTCGAGGAGTACCGACTGGCCGGGCACTTGGGCCTACTGATTGATGGAAAGTGGGTGGAGGCCACCAGCGATTCCACCTCAGTTGTGGTCAATCCTGCAACGGGACTCCCGTTGGCGAGTATCGCGAACGCATCCGTCGCTGATGTCGATGCGGCTGTGAAGTCGGCGCGTTCGGCACGAGAGTCCTGGCGCCGGGTCGCGCCTGCGCAACGGACCCAGCTGTTGTGGAAGCTCTCTGAACTCATCGAGAACGACATTGACTATCTCTCCGTCCTCGAGGTTCTCAATCAGGGCAAGACGCTCGAACTGGCCCGCGGCCTTGATGTCATGGGGTCGGTCGAGACACTCCGCTACTACTCGGGTTGGGCGACGAAGCTCAACGGCACGACGTCTCGCATCTCTGCCCCCGATGAAAGGCCCGCGGGATCAGTTGGCGACGCATATCACGCGTTCAGCACGCTGGAGCCCATCGGCGTTGTTGCCGCAGTGGTGCCATGGAACGTTCCGCTCGTGATGGCGATCTCCAAGCTCGGCCCCGCGCTTGTCGCCGGATGCACGGTGGTACTCAAGCCGGCTGTGGAAACGCCACTGACAACCCTGCGCCTGGGACAACTCATCCGGGAAGCGGGCTTCCCTCCAGGTGTAGTCAACATTGTCACCGGCGGCGGAGATGTAGGAGCGGCGCTCGTCGCGCACCCGGGAATTGACAAGGTTGCCTTCACCGGTTCAACGGCAACGGGTCGCGCCATCGCGGCAACGGCCGGACAGAGCCTCAAGCGTGTGACGCTGGAGCTCGGGGGGAAGTCCCCGCTGATTGTCTTCAACGACGCGGATCTTGAGCAGGCGGCACAATCTGCGGCTTGGAGCATCTTCCTCAATGCCGGTCAGATGTGCTTCGCCACCTCTCGCCTGCTCGTTCAGAAGGATGTTAAGGAGCTGGTGATCGCTCGCGTGTGCGAGATTGCTCGAGAGCTCAAGATTGGCTCGGGTCTTGATCCCGAGGTTGAACTGGGCCCGGTGATCTCAGAGCGACAGCGGGCTCGGGTTTTGTCCTATATTGATGATGCAGTGCAGTCGGGCGCCGAGATGCTTGTCGGCGGTGGTCAGGTGCCCAGCAGCGGATTCTTCGTTGCTCCCACGGTTCTCTCAGTCGAAGATCCGTCCGCGAGGATCATGCAGGAGGAGGTTTTCGGGCCGGTACTCGCGGTCAGCACGTTCGAGACGGAGGAAGAGGCCATTCGATTGGCGAACAGCACTGAATACGGTCTTGCCGCCAGCTTGTGGACTCAAAACCTGGCGCGTGCGCATGCCCTCGCTTCGTCGATCGAAGCAGGAACCGTGTGGGTGAACTGCAATGTCGTGCTTGACGAGTCTCAGCCGTTTGCCGGATGGAAGCAATCGGGCTTGGGCATCGAAGGTGGTCGCTCAGGAGTTGAGGAGTATGTCCAGCCTCGCGCTGTGGTGATTGCGACCTGAGAGCGCTGATAGATCACCGGGGGGTATCACAGAGACCAACAGATGTATTGGCAAAGTTGAGAGAAGTTCCCCTAAAGTAGGGAGTCTTCTAGACCATATGTAATGAAGTTACGTGACTCACAATTGTGCCGAGATGCAACGCCTCTAACGAAAAATTTAAGGAGCCGACCTTGACTGTTTTAGGTCAGACCGCAAGGGATGTTGAAGTCTCGGGAATCCGCCTTCGTGTCCTCTCGGAAGGACAGGGTTCTCCTCTGCTCTTTCTCCATGGCAGCGGCGACCTCGGAAGTTGGCCCGAGATCCTCACGGATCTCAGCCGCCACTTCACCGTGATCCGGCCGGATCACCCGGGCTTCACCGGAAGCGACGATGGCGAGCACATCAACAGCGTGCACGACATCTCATTCGTGTATCTCACGCTCATGGATCAGCTGGGGATAGACAAGGCCACTCTCGTGGGAGTCAGTCTCGGTGGTTGGATCGCGGCAGATATGGCTGCAACCGAGCCAAGCAGGTTTGATCGCATTGTTCTCGTCGATGCAGCGGGGTTGCGACCGCGAGGCGAGTACCCCGACTACTTCATGCTCACGCCCGTGGAACTCGCTGAGCGGGTCTACGCAACTGACATCATGCGTGAATCAATGGTC
>JBIISH010000006.1:0-18906 GCA_044341115.1 Candidatus Nanopelagicales bacterium | reverse complement strand
GTCATCGGACCCCGCTATCGGTCATGACCTGCGCCAATTCGTAGAGACCACCGAGATCAACGCCATCGGTAAGGAATGGCAATTCGATCACGGGCAGTCCAGTTTCCTGGATGCGCAGCAGCTCGCGGGACTGTAAGGCGGTTCGGCGGGAGTGGTCGTTCCCCTCGTCGATGAGAACCTGCCCAAGATTGATGCTCGAGGACGTGATGCCTACGGATGAGAGGGCTGCGGTGATCGCGGCCGCTTCCACCGATTCATTGAGTGGTTCGCTCACAATGTCTGGACGAATCATGTTGACGAAGATCCCGCCGACGGGGAGATCGTTTGCTCGCAGATCAGCGATGCCATCGACGGTCTCTTGAACGGGCATCTCCTCGAGCAGCGTGACCAGGTGCACCGCGGTGCGCGGAGAAGCGATGACACTCATCACGAGATCAGCATGGTTGCGAATCGGTCCCATTTTGGCGAGCCCAGAAACTTCTGCATTGACGTTCAAAAATCGGGTGATGCGACCGGTAGGTGGCGCGTCGATGATCACCGCATCGTAAGCATCGATGGCCGACTTATCCGAACGCCGAACCACCTCGCACGCTTTGCCAGTGAGCAGCACATCACGCAAACCAGGAGCGATCGTGGTGACAAAATCGACGGCGCCCATTTTCCGAAGCGCGGAGCCTGCGCGACGAAGGTTGTAGAAAAGTTCGAGGTAATCCAACAGCGCCTCTTCAGCGTCGACCGCAAGCGCCCACACCTCACCACCGTTCGGCGCCACTGCAACGACGCGTTCTTCATACGGCAGAGGTGGAACATCAAAAAGTTGCGCTATCCCCTGGCGACCTTCAACCTCCATGAGCAGGGCGCGCTTGCCGTCGCGGGCCAGTGCAAGAGCCAGGGCCGCTGCCACAGTGGTTTTGCCCGTTCCGCCTTTGCCCGAGACCACGTGCAATTCCACGCCGGGCCAGAGCGCGGGCCGACCAGTATTCAGGTCGGCGGATGGGGTGGACGTCACATGATCACCCTAACTTGCTGCGACCGGCGGGCATCTGGGTCGCAGATGCACGAGGCCACGCACCGGCTAGGGTCATTTCATGACCAAATGGGAGTACTCCACTGTTCCGCTGCTCGTTCACGCCACCAAGGCCATCCTGGATAACTGGGGTCAAGATGGTTGGGAATTGGTGCAGGTCGTGCCAGGTCCGAATCCCGAGAACATGGTGGCCTATCTCAAACGCGAAATCTCCTGATGTCGGCTGTTGAAGATCGCCTCGCCGAGTTGGGATTGACGCTGCCTGAGGTGGCCGCGCCCGTTGCCGCTTATGTGCCTGCAGTGCGCACTGGAAACTTGATCTACACCTCCGGGCAATTGCCAATGGTCAACGGAGCACTTCCTGAGACCGGCACCGTCGGGGCGAATGTGACCGTTGATCGCGCTAACGAGCTCGCCAGTATCTGCGCCTTGAATGCGATGGCTGCCATCAAATCGCTGATCGGTGATCTCGACAAAGTGAAGCGTGTGGTCAAGGTGGTTGGGTTCGTGAACAGCGCACCTGACTTCATCAACCACCCGGCGGTCGTCAACGGAGCGAGCAACGTTCTGCTCGCCGCTTTTGGTGATGCCGGAATCCACGCCCGCTCAGCCATTGGTGTCGCATCATTGCCACTGGATGCGCCCGTTGAGGTTGAACTCATCGTTGAGGTTGCTGACTAAAAGATGCTCTCGTTGGCGGAGCGGCTGCATTCGGTTGCTACCGGCAGTGGAATGTGGGCGCCCCCGAAACTAGAGCCTGCTGCCACGGTGGTGTTGATACGCGATGATCGAGTGCTCTTGATGCGTCGCTCGTCGACAATGAAATTTGCCGCCGGGATGCATGTATTCCCCGGCGGTCGAGTAGAAGCGATCGATGCAGAGCAACCCGATCCGCTGCAGAGAGACCCGTTCGTGGCCTGTGCTGTGCGGGAAACTTTGGAAGAGGTGGGCATCGCAATTGATCCGCCGCTCACGTTCATCGATCACTGGGTCACTCCAGAATTTGAAGTACGCAGATACGACGTTCGTTTTTACCTCTCGGCAGTGGAGTCTGAAGGAGAACTTGTTACCACCGAGGCCGACCAGATGATCTGGCTTGACCCCGCTCAAGCACTGAATGATTACGACGCCGGCTCGTTGCCGATGCTGCGGCCAACTGTTGAGGTGCTGAGGCAATTGCGCGATGGAAACTTTTCAGCACCGGAGCTAGTAGTGCCACGGTTACCGCGCCCGCGGATGGTGGGCCAAGACATCCACTGGGATGTGGTGCATGCCGAAACGAATGAGGTGCTGATGGTGGATGTTCCCGGTCCCCGCCGCCTCGAAAGCGATGGGGTTCTACTTCCCCAGGTGGATAGATGAGCGGGCGCCAGCTTCCCTTCATCGGGTCCGAGGGAACGTGGACCGGTGGCGACGTGACTCCTGCAACCACGTGCGTGCTGGCGCCCAATGCGTCTGCATGGACACTCGATGGCACGAACACGTGGATTGTGGGTCCGGTGGGCTCCACATCGTGCGTGGTGATTGATCCGGGCCCTGTCGATCAACGGCATCTCTACGCGATCATGGAAAGCGCGCGGGCGCGCGGTCAGCGCATCGACACGATTGCACTCACCCACGGTCACATTGACCACTCCGAGGGAGCTGCCGCTCTCGCAGATCAAACCGGTGCCGAAGTGCTTGCGGTTGCTGAGCGTTTTCGATCGGGCAGCAAGGGTTTGACCGAGGCCGACGTTATCGACGTTGATGGCTGGCCGTTGCGGGTCATCGTGACCCCGGGCCACAGCTCAGACAGCGTGTGTTTTGTGAACGAGATCGATTCGGTGCTGCTGACCGGCGATACGGTGCTCGGGCGCGGCACCACATTGGTCGCGTACCCCGATGGCAGCTTGCGCGAATACCTGGATTCACTTGACGGGCTCCGGCGCGTGGTGGAGGAGTACTCGCTCGAAGTGCTGCTCCCCGGCCATGGTCCTGTTCTGGATCGACCCGTTGATGTTCTCGATGCCTACATTCGCCACCGTCAGGTCCGGCTTTCTCAGGTGCGCGATGCGATGGCAGCTGGTGTGGAGGATCCTGAAGCGATTGTGGATCTGGTGTATGCAGGAATTGCCCCGGAGGTCCGGCCGGCAGCAGCCCAGACGGTGCTGGCCCAAGTGGAGTACCTACTTAGCGAGCGCGGCGGCCCAAACGCTCGACGTCAAGAATGACCACCTGACGAGACTCGAGTCTGATCCAACCGCGCTGCGTGAAATCGGCAAGTGCCTTGTTCACGGTCTCGCGCGAAGCGCCTACCAATTGCGCCAGTTCCTCTTGGGTCATGTCGTGGGTAACGAGCAGGCCCTCGGTGGTGACGGTGCCGAACTTCTCACCCAAATCCATCAGAGCTTTGGCAACACGGCCGGGCACGTCGGAGAACACGAGGTCGGCCATCGCCTCATTCGTGCGACGAAGTCTGCGGGCTAGGGCTTGCAGCAGCGCGGCGGCAACCTCAGGGCGGCCGGCAAGCCATGGCATCAACTGTTCGTTGCTCAACCCGAGGACCACTGCGTCGGTCAGTGCCGTTGCGGTGGATGCCCGAAGGCCCGGGTCGAAAAGACTGAGCTCACCGAACATCTCGCCGGGTCCCAGAATTGCAAGAAGGGATTCGCGACCGTCGGGGGAGGTTTGGCCGAGTTTTACCTTGCCGTCGAGGATCACATACATCTGATCGCCGGGCTCACCCTCGCGAAAGAGTGATTGCCCCTTAGTGATACCGATTTCAACGAGGGAAGAGCGCAGAGCCGCGGCTCCATCGGGATCGAGCGCGGCGAATAGAGGGTTGACCCTCAGCACATCGTCCATGTCGCCTCACTGACTCTTCTTTTGGCCCCGTAGATCTTTCAACATTCTGTCCTATTGCCCTATCCCTGCTCATGTCGGGTCGTCGAGCCCTGCCACCTGCGACATACCCTGTAAGCATGTCACCGTCGGCGCCCGCGAAGCCACAATCGCCGGATCCAGCAGTGCCGGATTCAGCAGTGCCGGATTCAGCAGTGCCGGATTCGGCGTCGCTCAAGCGCAATGCGCGGGCCATCTACAAATTACTTGCGAAGCAGTATCCAGAGGCGCACTGCGAATTGGACTTTGTTACCCCCCTCGATCTGTTGGTCGCCACTGTGCTCAGCGCGCAATGCACAGATCGCCGGGTGAACAAGGTCACCCCTGCACTGTTCGCACGATTCCCTTCAGCTGCGGATTATGCGGGGGCAGATCGCGAAGAGCTTGAATCGATGATCGCGTCGACGGGCTTTTTCCGACAAAAAGCGGCCACGATCCAAGGGATCGGCCAACGGTTGTGTGCTGACTATGACGGCCAAGTGCCCGCGGACCTGGATGCGTTGGTCTCCCTTCCCGGTGTGGGTCGAAAAACGGCGAATGTGGTGCTGGGCAACGTTTTTGGAATCCCGGGAATCACGGTTGATACCCACTTTGGCCGGCTCGTTCGTCGTTTTGGCTGGACCAACCTCACTGACCCGGTCAAAGTCGAACACGCGATCGGTGAACTTTTCCCAGCCAAGGACTGGACGATGCTGTCTCATTATGTGGTGTGGCATGGCCGGCGCATCTGCCATGCAAAGAAGCCCGCGTGCGGGGCCTGTCCACTAGCAAAACTGTGCCCATCTTTCGGTGTAGGTCCCACGGATCCGGTTGTAGCTGCGGCCTTAGTCACAACCGAGGGCCCAGCATGAAAGGAAAGGTTGGACTCGCAGTCGGGTTGATATGTGCCGGTGGGTTCGTTCTCACCGCATGCTCCAACACTTCGGCGACGGAACCAGTGGTCATCCAACAAAAGGTCATCGAGCAGAAATCCGTCGAAGCTCCCGTGCGCGATCCTGCGATGCAGCAATGGGTGGATCAGGCAGCACTTAACCCGTGTCCGGTCGGCGTTGAAAATCCTGACGCGGCAATCCCGGGATTACCCAACATTGAACTGCCGTGTCTTGGCGATGGGCCGCCGGTAAACCTTTCGACCCTGCGCGGGATCCCGCTGGTGGTGAACGTCTGGGCATCGTGGTGTCCACCATGCATTGAAGAAATGCCGATCTTGGCGCAGGCGGCGCGCGAACTCGAAGGCACGATTCAATTCATTGGAATTGATTACCAGGACGATCCGGCGCGTGGGCTTGAACTCCTGACAGTCATGGGTGTTGATTTTCCGTCGGTGTTCGACCCCGATGCGCAAGTGCGTGCACCTCTCGCGATTCCGGGCCCGCCCGTCACGTATTTTGTGACCCCCGAGGGCGTGATCGCCGGACGTTGGGATGGCAGCATCACCAGCGAGCAAGCACTCGCGACGCTGATCGAAACTTACCTAGGGGTGACCTGGTGAGTTGGTTGCGAACCGGCATCGTCGACGAAGCAGCACTACGCACTGTGCCGACGTGGCTGCACCCAGTAGCTGATGCGGCGCGCACGTTAGACGTGCACAACTGGACCAGTTTTGTGCCACCGGATGGCGAAGGAACAGCGGCCGCAGTACTGCTGCTTTTCGGTGAGGGCCCAGACATTCTGTTGACCGAGCGAGCCGCAGATCTTCGCGCTCACGGAGGGCAGCCAGCGTTTCCCGGCGGGGTCGTTGATCCCACAGATGCCAACCACGTGTCTGCCGCCCTGCGCGAAGCACACGAGGAGACCGGTGTGTTAGCAGGTGGCATCCAAGTTTTCGGTCAGCTGCCAGACCTGTGGCTGCCGGTCTCAAATTATGCAGTGCGCCCGGTGCTTGCCTGGTGGCGTGATCCCAGCGAAGTGGGAACCAGCGCGGAGGTAGCCAGTGCGCATCGGGTGCCGATCGCAGAACTCGTTGACCCAGCAAATAGGTGCAGGGTGCGGCACCCATCGGGTTATGTGGGTCCCGGGTTCACAGTGCGCGGGCTCTTGGTGTGGGGGTTCACCGGTGGGCTGCTCTCCATGGTCTTGGAATCGGCGGGGTGGGCCGTTCCGTGGGATACCTCGCGGGTGATTCCGTTGGGTGATGCTTCGTGAGCCTGCTCGGACTCAATGTGGTCGACCTGGTGTTGGTCGGTGCACTCATCGTGTTTGCATGGGCCGGTTGGCGGCAAGGATTTGTTGTCGGGATCCTCTCCTTCGCGGGCTTTCTGGGCGGAGGGATCGCTGCGGCCCTCGTGCTGCCAGGGCTCATCGCTTCATTCACCGAGTCGGGTGTGCTGCGCATTGCCGCAGTCACGATCGGAGTGCTGGGTTGTGCACTGCTCGGTCAAACCCTGCTTTCGGTCCTCGGTCGCAGATTGCGCGGAGGTGTCTCGTGGCAACCGCTCAGGGTGGTAGACAACTTTGGCGGCGCGGCACTCAATGTGCTCGCCTTGTGTTTGATCGCTTGGATCATTGCAAGTGCAGTGGCGTTCTTGCCCAGTACCTCGCTGTCGAGTTCGGTCCGCGAATCCCGAGTGCTCGTCACCATGGACTCACTCGTCCCGGACCAGGCGCGTGATGCATTCACGGGAATTCGCGATCTCGTGGGAGATAGTGATGTTCCTCGGGTTTTCTCTGGGCTTGGCGCCATCACTGGACCGGATGTAGATCCACCCGACTCTGCTGCATTGACCGACGACATCGCGGCTGCACGTGGTTCGATCCTGCGGGTCAGCGGTGATGCGGATGCCTGCGAAACCCGGGTCAGCGGTTCGGGTTTTGTTTTCTCACCCGGGTTCATCCTCACTAACGCCCACGTCGTGGCCGGAGTTGAACAACCGCGTGTGCGAATCCGTGCAGGTGATGAACCTGTGCGCACCGAAGTTGTGTTTTTCGACCCGCGCAAAGACATTGCCGTACTTCGCGCACCAGGGCTTGCCGTGCCGGGGCTGCCATTCGCGCAAGACACCCTGCCTTCTGGATCATCAGTAGTCACGGCTGGTTTCCCGCAGGGCGGTTCCTTTCGTGCCGATCCAGGGCGCGTTCGCACGTCGGTCATTGCCCGTGGTGACACCATTTATGGTGAATCTGGCGTTGAGCGAGAGGTCTACATCATTCGCTCGAACATCGAGCCGGGCAGTTCGGGCGGACCGTTGCTGTCCACGAAAGGCGAGGTGGTCGGGATGGTGTTCGCAGCCGATATAGCTGATCAAGGAGTCGGCTACGCGCTCACGAACTCGGAGCTCGAAACTGCCATGGAAGAAGGGCTAACTGCTCGGGCGGTGGTCAACACCGGGAGTTGCGAGTTGCGTCAATGATTCATCCACTCGCTGGTGATCTATTGGATCAGGGATGAGAGTCAGCGCGCGCCACGATCGATGCGCCCGCACTGCAACTCGGTAAGCACCAACCTCGTTTCCGCGCGCTTGGTGGGTCAGAGCGGCCCCCCACTGCGCAAGCACCTGCCAGGCATCACGTTCAGCAGCCGGACAGGCTTTCCAACGCTGTTCGAAGATTTCGTGTGCGTGAAACGGAAGTTCTTGATCTATGAAGTCGACGCCCAGAGTCCATGCATCACGATTAGTGAGATCCACCGGTTCAGGTGCTGGTGGATAGGCAAGACCTTGCGGGTCGGCCGGGTCGAGCGGCCGACCAAGTCGATCACGGGGTCTAGTTGGTCGCACGTCCATTACCCGGCAGGTGTGAGTCAGAACTTTCTTGGACTAACCAGTCGGTGATCAGTCGCGAAACGTCGTCGGGTGATTCCTCGTGAATAAAGTGCCCGGTGGGCAGCGAGGCCGACTCGTAGCGACCCCGTACGTATGAGTGTTCCCCGTCAAAACTCGCCTCAAGGACCATCGGGTCTTGCTGCCCGCGGATACTAAACACGTCGTGTGCGATGGGTGCTTCGATCGAATTCATGTACCGGCGACCATCAGTGCGAAACGTGGAACGCATCGCCCAACGGTGATATTCGATGGCGGTGTGCGCGGTCGGCCAACAGGTGAATGCTGATTGATACCGAAGTGCAGCGTCCGCATCAAGCCACGAAGGGTCAAGGGACCAATCGCGCATGAGTTCGGTGACGCGACTGCCACCGTCACGCATGAAACTCCTCTCCGGAGAGATGGGCACCTGCAGCCCCCAGAGATAACCCATCGCAGATCGTTGGCTGCGCGATCCCAGCATCGCTGCTCGCATCCGCTGCGGATGTGGAGCACTCAACGTAATCAGGGTGCGCACCATTTCTGGTTGGGTTGAGCACATCGTCCAACCGACGATGCCCCCCCAACCGTGTCCGACGACGGTCGCATCGTCAGCCCCAATTCCCTTAATGACCCCGGCCACATCGGCGGCAAGCGTGGTTGGGTCGTAGCCCTCAGGTGGGTGATCCGACCCGGCATAGCCGCGCAGGTCCATCGCAACCGCTCGATATCCCTGCGCCGCGACCGCCGCCATCGCGTGGCGCCACGTCCACCAAAAGGTGGGAAATCCATGCAGGAAGATGACGGCGGGACCTTCGCCCAACTCGGCAACGTGGAATCGTGAACCATTCGCAGAGACATCGCGATGGACCCATGGGCCAGGTGGGCGGATCGCCAAGTCGGGATCCACGAGTTTTTGCTCCTAAGTGCTGCGCGTTGAAGAAGGCGCCGGATTAGCGAGTGAGGAAACCGCTTCGATGGTTTTCTCTAACTCGGCTTTGGCGATGTCAGGCTTGCGAAATCCTTGAGCTCGTTGATAGGCAACAGCGGCGAGGATTCCGGCAATGAGCAAGAAGACTCCGGCCACGATCAAAAACGCTGCCCAGGTAGCTAATCCCAAAGCAACCAGTGCGTACACCGCAGCGAAAGTCAACATCAGGCCGGCTTGGGCTACGAGTGCGATCGCGATGATCCCCAGCACAGTGATCCCTGATAACCGCGAGACCTGACTGGAGACTTCGGCCTTGGCGAGGTCAACCTGGGCGGTGGCCAACTTTCGAGCATCGACAATCGTGCGTGAAATCAACGCACCAATACTCGGTTGCTGTGGTGAACCCATAACTTCCTCCCCGTGGCTCCGGGCTGCTGGACGGCCAACTATTGCCTGCTCAGGCTAGCCGGAAGTGGCATTCGGGTCCGCGTCCGGCTGTTGATAGACGTCGGGGATGCCGTCGCGGTCCTCGTCGCGGTCCTCGATCTCAGCGAGGGCGGCGTAGTGGCGGTTTCTGCTCAACAAGACCAAGGACGCGACGAGCGCAGCCAGGACGGATGCGGCCAAGACGGCGATTTTTGCCGAATTCAGGCTCGCTTCATCGGTTTCGAAGGCTAGTTCAGTGATGAGGAGAGCCACTGTGAATCCGATACCGGCGAGTAATCCGACGGCAAAAATGTCTCGCCATGCAATCCCGGGAGAAAGCGATGCCCTCGTGTACCGGGCGGTGAGCCAGGCAAATGCGATCACCCCGATCGGCTTGCCCACCACGAGCCCCACCATCACGCCGACTGCTACCGGACTGGCGAGTGCATCGATGACCCCAATTGACCGAAGATCGACTCCGGCTGCGAAGAAAGCGAAAACAGGGACGGCGAATCCGGCGCTGATCGGATGGATCCGAAAATTGAGCCGATCGGCAGGTGACACAGCCTCGCCAGGATCGGTGCGCACTCGAGTGAGCAATCCGAAGACAACACCAGCGATGGTTGCGTGCACGCCACTCTCGTGCGTGAAGTACCAGCCGAGTAACACCAGTGGCACATAAAGAAATGGCGACCGGATTCGCATGCGTTGGGCGAACCAGTAAATGACAAATGTTGCAAGTGCCGCGAGGAACCACAGCGGCTCGAACTTGTCCGAGTAGAAGATTGCGATGACGGCGATGGCGCCAAGATCATCAACCACCGCGAGGGTGAGCAAGAAGGCTCGGAGCGCAACGGGAAGCCTTCGTCCCACGATGGCAAGAACCGCCAGTGCGAAAGCGATATCTGTGGCCATCGGAATACCCCAACCAGACACTTGTCCGTCGGGGGCAGACGCGTTGATGCTGACGTAAATGAGGGCGGGAATGACCATTCCGCCTAGTGCCGCTGCGACCGGAACTACCGCCTGCGCCGGCTTGGAGAGGGAACCGACAACTAACTCATGTTTCAACTCAAGACCAACGACGAAGAAGAAGATCGCTAGCAGGCCATCCGCGGCCCACACCCCCAGCGGCAGATCCAAGCCGATCGCTGCGGGCCCAATGCGGTAATTGACGAGGGCCGTGTATGAATCGCCCCACGGGGAGTTCGCCCACACCAGCGCAATAACGGCGGCAATGAGCAGCAGCAGCCCGCCCACGGTTTCATTGCGGAGTTGCGAGAGAAGCCAGCTTCGCTCAAGAAGTGAGGGCCTTGTCAGAATTACGTATGGTGACTTGGTCATGGCTCGGCCATTGTGCCCTATATCAATCTTCGGGCGGCGCGGTCTCCATCTTGGAACCAATCAGGTTCATCACGTTGGGATCGGCCAGGGTTGTCGAGTCACCAAGATCCCGATGCTCAGCAACATCGCGCAGAAGCCTGCGCATGATTTTCCCGGAGCGGGTCTTTGGTAATTCGGGAACGATCATGATCTGGCGGGGTTTTGCGATCGGTCCGATCTCCTTGGCCACGTGGTTACGTAGTTCTTGAATGAGTGCTGATCCATCACCACCGGGTTGAGCAATTCCGCCACGCAAAATGACAAAAGCGACGATGCCCTGGCCCGTGGTTTCATCGGCGGCTCCAACAACTGCTGCCTCTGCGATCTGTGGGTGCGACACCAGTGCAGATTCCACCTCGGTTGTGGAAATGCGGTGGCCTGAGACGTTCATGACATCGTCCACGCGACCGAGCAGCCACAGTGCGCCATCGGTATCGAGCTTCGCGCCATCGCCTGCGAAGTACCAACCTGGAAAGCGCGACCAGTAGGTCTCTTTGTAGCGCTCGGGATCACCCCAAATTCCGCGCAGCATTCCCGGCCACGGCTCGGTGAGCACGAGGTAACCGCCACCACCGTTGCCCACTGGGTTGCCTTCTTCATCCACCACCGCGATGGAGATTCCGGGCAACGCCCGCATTGCCGATCCAGGCTTTGTTCCGGTGATGCCCGGCAGGGGAGAAATCATCATGCCGCCGGTTTCGGTTTGCCACCACGTATCGATGATCGGACAGTTATCGCCACCGATCACGTCGCGGTACCACATCCACGCCTCGGGGTTGATCGGTTCACCGACCGATCCGAGAAGGCGCAGCGAGGACAGATCCTTGCTCTGCGGAAATTCATCCCCCCACTTCATGAACGTGCGGATTGCCGTAGGCGCGGTGTAGAGAATCGTGACCTTGTGCCGTTCGATGATGTCCCACCAGCGCGCCTGATCCGGGGTATCCGGGGTGCCCTCGTAAATAACTTGGGTCGCGCGGTTAGCGAGCGGGCCATACACGATGTACGAGTGACCGGTGACCCAACCGATATCGGCGGTGCACCAGAACACATCGGTGTCTGGTTTGAGATCGTGCGCAACTCGATGTGTGTAGGCAACCTGGGTCAGGTACCCGCCGCTGGTGTGCAAGATCCCCTTGGGCTTACCGGTGGTTCCGGAGGTGTACAAAATAAAGAGTGGGTGCTCGGCTGGGAAACTCTCCGGAACATGTACCGGCTCCTGGCGAGCCACGATGTCGTCCCACCAAATATCTCGATCTGAATTCCACTCGACATCCTGACCGGTTCGCTTCACCACGAGCACATTGCGCACGGTGGGGGATGCGTCGGCGGCCTCATCGACCGCGGGCTTGAGTGGCATCACCGATCCGCGACGGTTTTGCCCATCAGCAGTGATCACCAAAACGGCGGAAGCATCCTCGATGCGGCTGCGTAGTGCCTCGGCGCTGAACCCAGCAAAGACCACCGAGTGGGCCGCTCCAATCCGAGCGCAGGCGAGCATCGCCACGATCGCTTCGGGGATCATGGGTAGATAAATCGCAACGCGGTCGCCCGCGGTCACGCCCAATTCGTGAAGTGCGTTGGCCGCCCGGCAAACCTCGTCGAGAAGCTCTGAGTACGTGATGTTGCGCTGGTCTCCCGGCTCGCCCTCGAACCGAATCGCGATCTGATCCCCGTGCCCGGATTCGACGTGCCGGTCCACACAGTTGTATGCAACGTTGAGGCGTCCATCTGCGAACCACTGCGCGAACGGCGCATCAGACCAGTCGAGAATCTGCGAGAAATCTTGATCCCAGTGCAGATACCGCGCTTGTTCTGCCCAGAAAGCGAGACGATCAGCATCGGCTTCCGCATAAATCTCGGGCTGCGCGTTCGCCTTCGCAGCAAACTCGAGGCTAGGCTCAAAAACCCGATTTTCCTTGAGTAGGTTCTCCAACGCTTCGTGACTCACAGCTCTCCTCACTGGTGCGAGATGGTGCAGGGTTCGAACTTAATCAATCAGCGGCCGCGATGTGAGTCAAATGGTGCGCAGGTCTACCGTGACGGCCATGGCGCATACCCTCTCAGAGGCTCTCCAGCGGATTGCAGCGAACCCGACAGTGGCCGCCTCAGCCATCGCCGCACGCGAGGAAATCGACACCCTGTTATGGCGCCGTGATATCCGGGCAGCCGCGAAAGAGGTTGCCGCTGCCTCCGTCCTTCGGGGCGGCCGGGACTCGGCGGCCATCGATGGGGCCGACGTTGCCGTTGTTGACGATTCCCCTATGGGCCGGGTACTCGATGCCGGTTGGCGCATCACAACGGAGGTGCCAGCTTTCGTCGATATCTGGGCGAATGCCCCCTTGCAGGCGCTCGCGGGCCTGCATTCGGTTGCCGCAATCGACGTGCTGCCACCAGCCGAACTCGGGCGCCCGCGGTCAGACCTCAACGCGGATGATCCCCTCAACATTGGCCCGATCCCTGACGCTGCGATCGCCGCAGCGCGCCTCACCCAATTAGCAGACCTGATCACGGACTCAGGCAACGTCCCGGCACTTGTTGTGGCTGCGATCACGCACGCCGAGCTCATGGCGGTGCGACCTTTCACCTGGGGATCAGGTCTCGTTGCCCGGGCCAGTGTGCGCCTTGTTCTCGCTGAACGCGGTGTTGATCCGTCGTTGTTCAGCATTCCCGAACTAGGCATGCTCACTTTGGGACGGCCCGCGTATGTGACTGCGCTTCGCGCTTACCTCACGGGCAGCGCCGACGGTGTGACTGACTACCTGGTGTGGTTCATGACCTGCATCGGTGAAGGCGCTCGAGACGTTCACGTGCCGTAGGTGCGCCAAGAACCATCTGTTAGGCGCGAAATGAACGGCGTCGGGCATACCAGGTGATGCCGAGTGCAACCGCACCAAGAGCAACGCCAGCCCCGGCTGCGACCGCCTGTTTCTTTTCCACTCTCGGACGCATCGCAACAGGCCGAGCAAAATCGACGATCTCCCAAGATCGATCTTCTGCGATGCTGCGCAGTTCCGCATCGGGGTTCACCGCGCAAGGAATACCCACCGCTTCGAGCATCGGCAGATCAGTAAAGGAATCGGAGTACGCGTAGCACTGTGAAAGGTCGTAGCCTCGTTCAGCGGCAAGATCCCGCATCGCCTCGGCCTTGTTTGGCCCGTAGGCGTAGAACAAAATCTCACCGGTATAGCGACCATCCTCGATCACCATTTGCGTTCCGATTGCAAGATCTGCTCCCAAGCGCAGACCGATGGGTTCGACCACATCAGTGCCCGATGAAGAAATGATGATGACATCGCGGCCCGCTGCTTTATGAGATGCGATGAGTTCAAGTGCTTCTTCATAAATGATCGGGTCGACGATTTCATCGAGAGTTTCCTCGACGATCTGATGGACCTTTTCTGCGTCCCAACCTGCCACCAGGGCCGACATGTACTCACGCATTGTTTCCATCTGATCGTGATCGGCGCCAGCAGAGAGGAAAACGAACTGGGCGTAGGCGCTGCGGATCACGTCGGAGCGGCCCAGTAGACCCTCCTTATAGAACGGGCGGGCGAAGACGAACGAACTCGACTTCGCGAGGATCGTTTTATCCAGATCAAAGAATGCGGCTTGCTTCACGTGCCCACGGTACTCCTCGACTATTCGAATCAGGACCATCCACAGGTGAACAATTCGAACTTCCTGAAAAAGAAATGTGAAGTGATGCTGACATGTGCACCGCCACAAGGTGTGCATCCAGTAAAGGAGTCGTCATGCCAGCTACCGAACGGCCGCTGCTCATCACTGCGGATCAGGACCTGATTGATGAGGTGGTCGCGATTGCCACATCACGGGCTATCGAAATGCGGGTGGAGGCAAGTCTCACACTCGCCCGACCCCTGTGGCTGAGCGCTCCTGCGATTCTGGTCGGCTCAGATGTTTTGGCCGAGTGTGAAGCGACCTCGCTGCCCAGGCGGATTGCAGTGGCTGTGATCGCTGCCGACAGCAACACCGACACTTCCGAGCGTCTGTTGTGGCGCTCGGCCGTTCATCTGGGGGCGGAGAACGTGCTGCTGGTGCCCACAAACTCATCGACAATTGCCGAAATGCTTTCGGTGAGCTTGGAGGGGCCAGCAAGATTTGGCCGAGTAGTCACACTAAGTGCAGGTAGCGGTGGTGCAGGTGCATCAACGGTGGCTCTGGCATTAGCCCAGTTGGCTGTGAAATCAGGCATCAAGACGCTGCTCATTGACGCTGACCCGTTTGGCGGTGGACTGGACCTTCTGGCTGGGATTGAGGACGGCGACGGCATTAGATGGGGTGCCTTGCAAGATGCGCACGGACGAGTTGCAGCACCAGCCTTTGAAGCAGGTCTAGTAAAGATCGGTGGTGCATCACTTCTCTCTTTTGGCCGAGATGAATTCGGCATCCCCGATGCTGCTATCACTGAAAGTGTCCTTGACACAGCCACCCGAGTATTTGATCTCGTGATCATTGACTGTGGGCGGGACTCCTTTAGTGATGTCTTCTTCGCTCGCTCGCATCTAAACCTCGTGGTGGTTCGAAACCATGTCCGTGCCACGGCTGCTGCAGCAGCGCGTCTGCGTGAGCTGGGCAAGGGATCTGCGGAAACCAAAGTGCTCATCGCCAGAGATGCACACGGAATCGATTCGGACAGCATCGCGCGGGCCCTTGGCGTAACAGAAGTCGCAGTTCTTCCATTTCTGCCGGGTATGGCTGTTCGTGCTGATGATGGCGACGGAATCGGTATGCCAAGTGTGTACCGCGATGCGTTAGCACACATTATTGATGTGGTTAACGCATCAGATGCTGCAGCTGCATGAGAACCGATCTTCGAGAGCGAGTCCGAACGCGGCTCGTCGCGCAGTCGCTAGAGGCGACTGTGACCAGTGTGGCTGCAGCGCTTCGATCGGAGGGAGTCGTACTTGGTGATGAGGCGCTTCGCGATGCAGTTCGGGCACTCAACGATCACATGCACGGCGCTGGTCCCGTGCAGGTTCTGCTTAATGACTCAAACGTCACTGACGTCTTGGTTAACGGCGCACAAGAAGTGTGGTGCGATCGCGGCAATGGTTTGGAGCGAACCGAACTCCGATTTTCATCCGAACAAGAAGTACGCAGGTTGGCACAGCGACTCGCAGCATCAGTTGGGCGCCGGATCGATGAGGCAGCTCCATTTGTAGATGCTCGATTGCCAGATGGTTCGCGCTTGCATTGCATCAT
This sequence comes from Candidatus Nanopelagicales bacterium, assembly GCA_044341115.1. Lineage (GTDB taxonomy): Bacteria > Actinomycetota > Actinomycetes > S36-B12 > S36-B12 > CAIXFB01. The sequence goes on along the minus strand of JBIISH010000006.1, from coordinate 3,296 downwards.
CCCGCCAATATCTGTGGGCGGCACAACGATCTCCCTTCGCACCTCGAGATCCCGACCATTCACGTTGGCTGAGTTGATCGATGCCGGAACACTCACTCCGGGTGCAGCTGACCTGCTGCTCGAAATAATCGATGCGCGACTAGCTTTTCTCGTCAGTGGCAGTACCGGTTCAGGCAAAACAACCCTCCTTAATGCCTTGCTCGGCCTGGTCGATCCGGCCCATCGAATCATCACCATCGAAGACTCGACCGAGCTCGATCCTGCTCATCCGCATGTGGTGTGCCTCCAGTCTCGACCGGCAAACGCTGAAGGGATGGGAGCGATCACTCTGCGTGACCTTGTTCGGCAGTCACTTCGGATGAGGCCAGACCGCGTTGTGGTGGGAGAAGTACGCGGCGCTGAGGTCGTTGAACTTCTTACTGCCCTGAACACTGGGCATGAAGGGGGTTGCGGAACGGTGCACGCAAATTCCGCGGCCGACGTGCCAGCCCGACTCGAGGCACTGGGCCTGATGGCAGGGCTCGATCGGCAGGCCCTTCACGCTCTTGCAGGAGCCGGTCTAGACGTCATCGTGCACTTAGGCAGAGGAGCCGGAAACACTCGCGAGGTGCACAGCGTCCACGTGTGTGAACGCCGGGCCAACGGAGAGCTTGTCACCCTTCCGGCATGGTCCCTTGAAGGCGGCGAATGGACCGAGCAGAGTGCGGCGCAGTCACTGAGCAAACTCATTGCCACGCGACGGACCCCACGTGTGTAGGTGATGGCATGGGGATTGTCATCGCCACACTGTGCGCAGCCTTTGCCGTGTGGCTGATTACTCCATCTCCGGCAGTTCTCCGGCTAGCAGCACTTACGCTCCGGGTGCACCGTGATCCCGTGCGTCAACTGTTTCTCGCGCTTTCCGAAATCCGAAACAACCTCACCGGCCGAGTAACTCGCGATCAGCAACACCGCATTCGAGTCATTGTGGCTTTTACCGCGCTGGCTACTGAACTCCGAGCCGGACATCCACCAGAGGTTGCTCTACAAAATGCGGGAGGCGATCCCTGTGTGTGGCCCACTGCGATATCGGCGGCTCGATGTGGATCGGACATCACCCAGGCGTTACAGATCGACGCGGAATCACACCCGGCGATCACGGCACTCGCTGCCTGCTGGCAGGTGGGGTCGGTCAGTGGATCAGGGCTCGCGCGCACGGTTGAAGAGTTGGCCCGATCAGGGCGCGCTAGCGAGGAGACTCGAGTGCAACTTGATGCACATCTAGCAAGTGCTCGATCCAGCATTCGGGTTCTTGCGGCGCTTCCCTTTTTAGGAATAGCCATGGGAACCCTCTTGGGTGCAACTCCGCTCACGTGGTTTGGGACTTCGCGCATTGGGTTTGGAGCCCTTTGTAGTGGATTGACCCTGACCGGAATCGGCCTGTGGTGGTCACGAAGGATCACCAGCTCTGTGGAACGGCTGCTGTGATCAGCCTGGCTGCTGCATGCGCTGCCTTGGCTACGTTCCTATGGCTTCGGCCGCCACCAACCTCCCGGCTATCGAGGGTGTGTGATCCAACATCTCATCGCGCACTCAAGCGAGCGCAACAGCGCAAGACCCGACAGGTCTCGAGTGCATCCCAGGCGCCTCTCGTAGCAGATCTGCTGAGCGCAGCCCTTGATGCAGGCCTCCCCGTTTCCACTGCAACAGAAGTTGTGCACAGTGCAGTGACAGGTGCAATCGCGCGTGAGGTAGAAGTTGTTGTTCGTGCATATTCGATGGGTGCAGGAGTTGATGAAGCATGGCGCAGGCTTGAACCTTATTCAGTTCTCGCACCTGTTGCTCATGCCGTCGTGCGTTCATACGACTCCGGTGCGGCCTTGAGCCCTGCCCTGCGCGCCTGCGCCGAAGACATGCGACGAGAGCATCGCGCTCGAGCAGAAATTGCCGCACGCTCAGCTGGTGTGCGAGCTATCGGGCCACTGACCGCATGTTTCCTTCCGGCCTTCTTGCTCCTTGGCGTGCTTCCGTTGGTTGCTTCCTTGGCCGAACAAGTCTTCACCGGTTAACAGGGCTTTCCACACTGGCAACGCCCATGGTCTGACATCCCCACAGCACATCCCGAGCCATGTCCATTGACTACGCAAAGTCACATGCTGTGAGTGCACCGAGATTCGGTGTACCGAGGGCCCCCTCGGTCATGGATGGAGGTAACCATGAAGACACTCAGCGGAATCGGATTCACATTGCGCAAGCGACTAATGGCAGATGACGGACTTACAACTGCGGAATATGCGGTCGGCACCGTAGCCGTTGCAGGGTTGGGCGGCTTGTTCTTCAAATTGTTGACGAGTGATGGTGTGCGGGATCTGATCTGGACGCTTTTCCGATCAGCCTTCTCATCAATCCTCGGCTAGCGAACCACCCCACACAGCGAAAACTTTACGGAAGTAGAAATGATGAAGAAGTTATTGAGGCGGTGGGGCCGAAGAAAGAGCTTCGGTCCCACCCGCGATTCGGGAATGGTCACGGTTGAGACCGCCGTTGCCATCCCTCTCCTTCTCGCGATTGCGGGGGTCGCGTTGTGGGGATTGGCGGCCGGTGCTGCTGCAATCGAGGTGAGTGATATTGGTCGAACCGCGGCACGCGATCTAGCTCGGGGGGCATCCGAAGCACAGGTTGTGGAATACATCAACAGATCCATCCCTGAATCACGAATAGAGCTACGCGCTACGAGCAGTGAAGTGATCGTGACGGTCCACCGGAAATTCACGATCCCATTGCCGCTGCTCAGCGACATTGGTCTTGACCTCTCCTCGACCTACGTTGCGCCACGTGAATGGACTGACAGTGCTGCGTGATGAGGGATCAGGAACTCTGGCAGCTGCTGTAGCCGGGATAGTGCTGGTCTGTGTAGCGATACTCGTTGTTGCAGCAGCGGAACTCTCATTGGCCCGACATCAACTTGCCGGTGTTGCCGACCTCACTGCACTTGGCGCCGCGCAGGCTTACGGAGCCGAATGCGAGCGAGCACATGAAATTGCACAACGTAACAATGTCCTGTTGCAGAGTTGTCTCACTGACGATCTCGATGTGCACGTTGAAGTGTCTGCACCGATTCCGGAGGTGACAAGTCACTTGCTGACGTTCCTCGGTCAGCCCGGACGCACCTTCAGCGCACAGGCACGGGCGGGCTGGTGACCGGCTTGGCGATCAACAGCACCAGAGCAACTAGCAACATTGCCGGAACAAGGAGCAGCGCCAAATGGAAATCAGTGGCATCTGCAAGTGCACCCAGTGCGAATGGGGCCAAGGCA
>JBIISH010000131.1:0-5423 GCA_044341115.1 Candidatus Nanopelagicales bacterium | reverse complement strand
GCATCAGCCATAACCGTGAGGCGGCCATCAGTCCGCCCTCGTTGTCATAGACAACTACTTGGGTGTCTGGGCTGATACCCCAGCGGCCAAGTTGGGCAGCAAACTCCTGTGAATCAGGGAACGGCCGGCGGCCAGTTACCCCTTCAATGATGTCACCCGATAGGTGTTCTGCGAGGTCGGCCTGCAGGGCACCTGGAATGTGACCTTCGAGATAAGCGCGTTGTGCCCACAGCTCGTCGTCGAGTGAAAAACGAACATCAAAAACCACCAATTCAGGATCGTCAATAATCGCTTTCAGTTCCTGAACGCTGATGATGGTGGTGAAAGTCATATTGGTCATCCTCCGATGGTGTGCGGCCCGCACCTAGGGTAGAGGCATGACGATGAACCCCCGCAGCGCGCTTGTCACCCAAGGTCGAGATCGCTCACCAAACCGCGGAATGCTGCGGGCGCTGGGCATGACGGATGCGGATTTCTCCAAGGCCCAGATCGGGATCGCATCGTCATGGAACCAAATCACCCCGTGCAATATGTCTTTGCGAGATGTCGCCACTGGCGTTGCGCAGGGCATCACCGCCGGTGGCGGTTTCCCGATGGAGTTCGGCACCATCACTGTCTCCGACGTCATTTCCATGGGCCATGAAGGGATGCATTTCTCGCTGGTGAGCCGCGAGGTGATTGCCGATTCGGTGGAAACCGTTATGCAGGCGGAGCGGCTCGATGGAATGGTCACTTTGGCGGGCTGCGACAAGTCCATCCCGGCAATGTTGATGGCCGCTGCTCGCATCGACGTTGCCAGCGTGCTGCTCTATGCCGGTTCCCTGCTTCCCGGGCACGTGCGGCTTACCGATGGCTCCGAGCACACAGTCAACATCGTCACTTCCTTTGAGGCGGTCGGGGCAAATGCGCGTGGACTGATGTCTGATGAGGATCTCGACATCATCGAGCGGGCGGTCTGTCCAACCGCTGGCACGTGCGGGGGCATGTACACCGCGAACACAATGGCGAGCGCATCCGAGGCCATGGGCATGTCACTCCCAGGATCTTCGTCGCCGCCAGCTGTAGATGCCCGCCGCGATGCTCTGGCCAGACAGTCCGGCGAAGCCGTTCTCGATCTCATCCGAAATGGAATCACCACCCGCGACATCATCACCAAGAGGTCGATCGAAAATGCAATCACTGTGATCATGGCTCTGGGCGGATCCACCAACGCTGTGCTGCACCTGCCCGCCATTGCTCATGAGTGCGGCTTCGAATTGGACCTCGATGATTTTCAACGGATCAGTGAGCGCACTCCCTTAATTGCCGACCTCAAGCCATTTGGTGAATACGTCATGTTCGACCTTGACCGGGTGGGCGGAGTTCCCGTGGTGATGAAGATGCTGCTCGATGAAGGCCTGCTGCATGGCGATTGCCTTACGGTCACCGGACGCACGGTCGCCGAAAACCTGGCAGAGATCAACCCCCCGGCCCCTGATGGCAAGGTCGTGCGCCGATTTGATCAACCCATTGCATCGACTGGCGGGATCACAATCCTGGGCGGATCACTCGCCCCCGAAGGCGCTGTGGTGAAGAACGCCGGGGTTCCCGTAGACGTTTTTGAGGGCGCTGCTCGGGTCTTCGAGCGCGAGCAATCGGCCATGGCAGCCCTGGCCGATGGCACGATCGTGGCAGGGGATGTCGTCGTCATTCGTTACGAAGGGCCCAAGGGTGGCCCGGGAATGCGCGAGATGCTGATGATCACCGCAGCGATTAAGGGCGCTGGCCTCGGCAAAGACGTGCTGTTGATCACCGATGGCCGCTTCTCTGGTGGCACCACAGGATTGTGCGTTGGCCACGTATCCCCTGAGGCGGTCGACGGTGGCCCGATCGGGCTGGTGCGCGACGGCGATCGCATCCGGATCGACCTGCACGCTCGGACTTTGGATCTCCAGGTCGAAGATGCCGAACTCGACCGACGACGATCAGAGTTCGAGCCGCTGCCATCGAGGTACGAGCGCGGGGTCCTCGCCAAATACGTCAAATTGGTGGGTTCGGCCTCAAAAGGTGCGGTCTGCGACTGATCCCCGGCAGCGGGGCCACGATTCCTAGTGACAAATGAGGCTGAAGGGTTGTAGTATCCACATGTGACTCGAATTCTCGTAGTACCCGGGCGCGCTGTCTGACGCAATCGTCATCAGCGCGCCTCCCTCCGTTACCCATCCCGGGTCGGGGGGTTTTTCATTGAAACGGCAGGATTAACTTGTCTCCGGACAGGACGATGCCCCGCGAGGGGTAGAGGTGGATGGATATGAGCGAGCAGATCACCGGTGCGCAGAGCCTGGTCCACTCCCTAGAGGCGGCTGGGGTCACCGATGTTTTCGGGATTCCCGGCGGGGCGATTCTTCCGTTATATGACCCGCTCTTCGACTCCACGATCCGGCATATCCTGGTTCGCCACGAGCAAGCTGGTGGCCACGCTGCCGAGGGCTATGCCGCAGCCTCTGGTCGAGTGGGAGTCTGCCTTGCTACCTCGGGCCCAGGAGCGACCAACCTGGTCACGCCTATTGCCGATGCGCATATGGACTCCGTTCCCATGGTGGCAATCACCGGCCAGGTGCCCAGTTCATCGATCGGTACAGACGCGTTCCAGGAAGCTGATATCCGTGGCATCACGATGCCTATCACCAAGCACAACTACCTGGTGACCAATGCCGACGACATCCCGAGGGCGATCGCTGAGGCCTTCTACCTCGCATCATCAGGTCGTCCGGGTCCAGTACTCGTCGACGTTTCCAAGGATGCACTGCAGGCCATGACCACATTCGATTGGCCGACCTCGATCAACCTGCCCGGCTACCACCCGGTGACCAAGCCGCACTCGAAGCAGATCCGAGAAGCCGCGAAAATGATTCTCGCGTCGAAGCAGCCGGTGCTCTACGTTGGCGGTGGAACCATCCGGGCAAATGCGTCAGAGTCACTGCGTCAATTGGCGGACATCACGGGTATCCCTGTTGTTACCACCTTGATGGCGCGGGGCGTTTTCCCAGATTCACATCCGCTGAACTTGGGCATGCCCGGCATGCATGGAACTGTTGCCGCTGTTGGCGCTCTGCAGAAGTCTGACCTGCTGATCACACTGGGTGCGCGTTTTGATGACCGGGTGACCGGAAGATTGTCAACCTTCGCACCAAACGCTGCCGTGATCCATGCCGATATCGATCCTGCAGAAATCGGCAAGAACCGTGTTGCCGACATTCCGATTGTGGGCGACCTCGCAGAGATCATCCCTGAACTTGTGGCTGCCATCAAGGTCGAGCAGGCGGCAGGAGCGGTGGGCGAATACGAAGGATGGTGGGCGCAACTCAATCGCTTGCGAACCACTTATCCGCTCGGCTACGACCTGCCCGAAGATGGAACGCTGTCTCCGCAGTATGTAATCGAGCGCCTCGGCGATATCAGCGGACCCGATTCCATTTATGCGGCTGGCGTGGGCCAACACCAAATGTGGGCGGCGCAGTTTGTCAAGTACGAGAAGCCGCGCACCTGGCTCAACTCCGGTGGCCTCGGCACGATGGGCTACTCGGTACCCGCTGCCATGGGCGCCAAAGTTGCAATGCCTGACACAACGGTGTGGGCGATTGATGGTGACGGTTGCTTCCAGATGACGAATCAGGAACTTGCAACCTGCACGATCAATGAAATCCCCATCAAGGTTGCCCTCATCAACAACTCAAGTTTGGGCATGGTGCGTCAGTGGCAGACGCTCTTCTACAATTCGCGCTACTCCAACACTGATCTGCACTCGCATAGATTCCCCGATTTTGTGAAGCTGGCTGAGGCGTACGGCTGTTACGGATTGCAGTGTGATTCTGCTGAGCAGGTAGATGCCACGATTGAAAAGGCACTCAGCATGAACGATGCACCTGTCGTCATCGATTTTATCGTTCACCGCGATGCGATGGTGTGGCCAATGGTGGCAGCTGGCGCCAGCAATGATGAGCTCATGGTCGCTCGGTCCATGGCACCAGAGTGGGGAAGTGACGATTAATGTCTAGGCATACGCTTTCGGTTTTAGTTGAAGATAAGCCCGGCGTTCTTGCGCGGGTGGCGAGTCTTTTTTCTCGTCGTGGTTTCAATATCGAATCCCTTGCGGTGGGACCGACAGAGGTTCCCGAGGTATCCCGCATGACGATTGTGGTCAATGTTGAAGGGGCCATTCTGGAGCAGGTGACCAAGCAGTTGAACAAGCTCATCAACGTGCTCAAGATCGTAGAGCTCGATAAGGATGCGTCGGTTCAGCGAGAAATCATGCTTGTCAAGGTCAAGGCTGATCTGGAAAGCCGGTCGCACATTCTTGAGACGGTGCAACTCTTCCGCGCCAAGGTTGTCGACGTAGCAACCGATGCTGTCACGATCGAGGCCACCGGCGCCCATGACAAACTCGACGCGTTCCTGCGCGTGCTTGAGCCGTTCGGGATCAAGGAGTTGGTGAAGTCGGGGTTGGTGGCTGTGGGCCGTGGCCCCCGATCGATCACCGACCGATCTGTCCGTTCGCTGGACCGCACCGCCTGAGCCGAATTTCGGGTGCAGATGGGTGCCCGATACCCTTCCCGAACCTAACGAATAAGGAGAAAACCCGTGGCTGATCTGGTGTACGACGACAACGCAGACCTTTCCATCATCCAAAACCGCGTTGTTGCGATCATCGGCTTCGGAAGCCAGGGTCACGCACACGCGTTGAACTTGCGCGATTCCGGTGTTGACGTGCGTGTTGGACTCGCTGAGGGCTCCAAGAGTCGGGCCAAGGCTGAAGAGGCCGGCTTGCGGGTCGTCGATCCTGCCACGGCGGCAGCCGAGGCTGATCTCATCATGATTCTGGTCCCAGACCCCGTTCAGGGACGCTTGTACAAAGAGTCCATTGAGCCGAACCTGCAAGAGGGCGATGCGCTGTTCTTCGCACACGGATTCAACATTCGTTACGACTTCATCAAGCCACCTGCTTTCGTCGACGTGTGCATGGTTGCTCCTAAGGGACCAGGCCACTTGGTGCGCCGCGAATACGTCAGTGGCCGTGGCGTTCCTGCGATCGTTGCTGTTGAGCAAGACGCTTCAGGTCAAGCCTGGCAGCTCGCGCTGTCCTACGCCCGAGCCATCGGTTCGTTGCGCGCTGGTGGTATCAAGACGACCTTCACTGAAGAGACAGAGACTGACCTGTTCGGCGAGCAGTCAGTGCTGTGTGGCGGAGTCTCGCAGTTGGTCATGTACGGATTCGAAACGTTGACCGAGGCCGGATACCAGCCTGAGGTTGCTTACTTCGAGTGCCTTCATGAGCTCAAGCTCATTGTGGATCTCATGTATGAAGGTGGCATTGCCAAGCAGCGCTGGAGCGTTTCAGACACCGCGGAGTATGGCGACTATGTTTCTGGTCCGCGCGTGATCGA
>JBIISH010000130.1:0-5443 GCA_044341115.1 Candidatus Nanopelagicales bacterium | reverse complement strand
CATCCGCGTTCGTCATTTCGGGCGTGATTGCTGCGATCGTATCGATGCTCTTCTTCGCCACACGCACAAATGTGAGTTGGTCGAGCGGTGAATCTATCGTCCTTATCGCATTCGTTGGCGCAGTGATCGGTGGGCTAGGAAGCATGGTGGGAGCTGCACTCGGCGGCTTCTTGATGGGCTTCGCCTATACGTTGCTCAATGCGCTCCTTCCGCTCGAATTACGGGTCTTTGCCGACGCAATCCTGTACACGATCGTGATTGTTGTTCTTCTTGTCCGCCCGAGCGGATTGATCGCAGCCAAGGGAGCCCGAGTCTGATGAATGATCGCGTCTCTGCCTGGTCCCGATGGGTGTTCTTGGCCCTTCCCCTGATCATCCCGTTGATCGTTATCACGGTGCTCATTGCCGTCACCGATGACATCTCGTTGGTGCAGCGAGCCTCGACGGCCATGATCTTGATGGTGTTGGTGGTGGGTCTCCATATCTTCTCGGGCAATTCAGGTGTCATTTCGTTTGGTTCCGTTGCCTTCGCCATGATCGCCGCCTATACGTCCGCGCTGCTGACCATCCCGGTCGAACAGAAGCCCAGTCTTTTTCCTGACATGCCCGGATTCTTGTCGTGGATTGTGGAGTTTTCCCTTCCTGTCCCCGCTGGCATAGTCGTGGCAGTTCTGTTCACCGGTGTCGTCGCAGTTATTGTGGGTGTTCCCCTTGTTCGCCTATCCGGCCTTTCCGCTGGAATCGCCACCCTCGCGTTCTTGGTCGTGGTGCAGGTGGTGATCACCAAGTGGAAGGCAGTCACCCGTGGCGAGAGCACGATGGTGGGTGTACCCAAAGAAGCAACTCTCTGGTGGGCTCTTTTTGGGGTGGTACTGGCCATTGCCGTGGCAGCGATTTTCCAGGTGTCACGGAACGGGCGCCGGCTCATTGCAACGCGCGAGGATGACAAGGCATCAATGTCTATCGGTATCTCAATACCGAAGGAGCGACTGGTCGGTTGGACCCTGAGTTGCATGGTCGCAGCCACGGGGGGCGCTCTTTATGGGCACTACATATCCACGTTCTCCGCGACGACGTTCGGCTTCGCGCTCACCTTCTTTGTCGTGGCGATGCTCGTCATCGGTGGAATGGGATCTCTGACCGGCGCGGTCGTCGGTGTTGTCTTTGTGCAGGTGTTGAGTGAGTTTTTCCGCACGCTGGAGACGCAGGGTTTGGGGCCGATTCCCATCATCGATTTCCCAGGGCTCACCGAGATGGTGCTCGCTCTCATCTTGTTGATTGTGCTTATTGTTCGGCCATCGGGGATCACGGGAGGCACCGAGGTTGCTGACTGGTTCGTGCGTCGCAAGGCCCCAAAGGCTTCTGCATCATGACCGCTATCCCTGCTGGTGAACCGTCCGCGCCGGTGTATGTAGGGCGGGAGCAATTTCTCGCTGCCGCCAAAGGCTTGGTCGTGCGCCCACTCAGGGTTGAAGATGAGGCAGCCTGGCGGGCGCTGTATCCGCAGTTTGCCGAGCACTACACGGTCCCCGTTCGTGATGAGAACCAGTCGCGAGTCTGGCAATGGCTGATGGACCCGGACTACCCGCTCGAAGGCATCGGAGCCTATGACTCTGAGGGTCGAATGATGGGACTTGCGCATTTTCGTCCGTTCCCTCGACCCCTGTCAGGGACCACCGGTTGCTTCCTGGATGACCTTCTTGTGGATCGTGCGGCGCACGGCTGCGGCGCGGCCGATGCGCTCATGCACTCGCTTCGGCAAATCTGCCTTGATCGTGGGTGGACAGTCGTCCGATGGATCACAGCGGACGATAATTATCGCGCTCGCCGCATGTATGACCGCTTCGCCCTCAGGACGATGTGGATCACCTATGACATGGCCCCGGGCGACATGGCCTCGGGCAGTGCCGATGCGCTCGACGCGACACCTCGCAACGACACAGACGGGGCCGGCATCAATGTGCGGCCCGTTGCCGAGAACGACAAAGCGCAATGGCGTGGGCTCTATAGCCAGTATGCGGAGCATTACCGAGTTGCTGTTTCAGCAGAGCATCAAGATGTTGTGTGGTCCTGGTTGATGGACCCAGACCACCCGGAGTCAGGAATCGTCGCGGAGACACCTGGTGGGGAACTTGTGGGTCTCGCTCATTTCCGTCCATTTACCCGCCCGCTTGCCGCCAGTGAGGGCTGCTTTCTTGATGATCTGCTCGTCGATTCGAACATGCGTGGATCAGGGGCTGTAGACGCGCTGCTTGATCGTCTCCGGTCAATATCAGCGGAGCGCCAATGGACTGTCATTAGGTGGATCACAGCTGATGACAATCATCGAGCACGCTCGGTGTACGACAAATATTCGACCAGAACCATGTGGGTCATCTATGACATGACCCCTGGAACGATGCCCAGCGAACTAAGTGAGGTGCTCCTGTGAAGGTGACAGTCAATTCCGACATGGGGGAGTCATTCGGAATTCATTCTTTTGGGAATGATGACGGCCTGCTCGAGTACATCGATGCCGCGAATGTCGCGTGCGGCTTCCACTCGGGCGATCCCGTGGGCATTCATGCCACGGTCGTCAGTGCAGCCGAGGCGGGCATAGCAATTGGTGCGCACCCGGGCCTTCCAGATCTTGCTGGGTTCGGCCGCAGGGTGATGGCCTTGGAGCCCAACGAGGTGCGCGATATCGTCCTGTACCAGGTCGGCGCTCTGAGTAGTTTCCTGAAAGCTGTGGGCGTGCCACTCAATCACATCAAGCCACACGGGTCCCTGTATGGAATGGTTGCGCGCGATGAGGCCTTGATGCAGGCGGTCTGCGATGTTGCCGAACTGTACGGCGTCGGTGTGTACGGCATGTCCGGGACTATGCATCAACAGGTGGCGGATAGCCGTGGAGTTCCCTTCACGGGCGAGTTGTATGTCGATCTTGGCTACCGAGATGACGGCTCCTTAATAATCCAGCGGAGACCTCATGCAACTCCGATAGAGGTCGCTGAAGCGCGGACTCGTCGAGCATTGGTGGATGGCGAGGCGGAGACCGACACAGGGGGCAGGATTCCCATGGCGTTTCAAAGTATTTGCGTGCACTCTGATACACCCAACGCAGTCGATGTGGCCAAAATTGTTCGGCGCGTGGTGGAGGAGTTCACCGCTTAGTCTCGAGCTCCATGAAATGAACAGGAATCCAGGAGGAGTCACAGTGGCACAGCACGAGGTTCGCACACCCATTCCAGGCGTCTTTTACCGCCGCCCCGCGCCGGATCAACCCGAGTATGTCGTGGTGGGGGAATCGGTCACAGCTGGCCAGACAATCGGACTTGTTGAGGTGATGAAGCAGTACGCAGAGATCAAGGCTGGTGTCGATGGCACCATCGTCTCGTTCCATGTCGAGGGCGATGACATCATCGGACCGGGCGACGTCATCGCCATCATTGAGGTGTGACCTGAGTGAAGAAGCTCCTCATTGCAAATAGAGGCGAGATCGCTGTTCGCATTATCCGGGCGGCAAAGGAGTTGGGCATTCCCACCGTTGCCGTCTGCAGCGAGGCAGACAGGGATTCGCTGCATGCTCGCATGGCCGACGAAGTGGTCGAGATTGGCCCGGCCTCTGCAGCGAAGAGTTATCTGCTGGTCGACGCGGTGCTCGACGCGGCCCGCGCGTCAGGTGCAGATGCGATCCACCCCGGCTACGGCTTCTTGTCAGAGCGGGCGTCATTCGCGCAGGCTGTGGTCGAGGCCGGGATGATCTGGGTCGGGCCGGATGCGGCTTCGATCTCTGTCATGGGCGACAAAGCAGAGGCAATTCGGGCAGCTCGCCGGGCTGGTGTGCCCACGATCCCAGGCTCCGATGGGCCAGTTGTTGATGTGGAAGAAGCTCTGCGCGTGGCGGAGAAAGCGGGCTACCCGGTTGCAGTCAAGGCCGCAGCCGGTGGCGGAGGTAAGGGAATCCGCATCGTCGATTCCGCCGACATGATGCGTGAGCAGCTCCCCATCGCTCAGGCCGAGGCGCGAGCAGCCTTCGGTAACGGGGACGTGTATATCGAGCGCATGGTGCTCGGGGCGAAGCACATAGAGGTGCAGGTATTCGGTGACGGCGTCAACTATGTGCATCTTGGAGAACGCGAGTGTTCTGTCCAGCGGCGGCGCCAGAAGTTGATTGAGGAGACACCCGCTCCGCTGCTTCCTTCGGATGTCCGCGATGCGATGTGCTCTGCGAGTGTGGGATTGGCCGAGGCAGTCGGGTATCGGGGCGCTGGCACTGTTGAGTTCCTCTACGAGCCCCAGCGCAATGAGTTCTACTTCATCGAGATGAATACTCGAATCCAGGTCGAGCATCCCATCACTGAGGCGGTTACCGGAATCGATCTTGTGTTGGAGCAACTGCTTGTGGCCAGTGGGGAACCTATGTCCTTCACCCAGAAGGACGTGCAGTCGCGAGGACACGCCATCGAGGTGCGTCTCAACGCGGAGAACCCAGATATGCAGTTCATGCCATCTCCGGGCCTGCTGGAAACCTTCACGATGCCGGCCGGTCCATTTGTTCGCACGGACAGTGGATTCATCGCTGGTGACACAGTTCCACCTTTCTATGACTCGCTGCTTGCGAAGATCATCGTCTGGGGGAGGAACCGTGATGAGGCGATCGCACGGATGGTCAGATCCCTCCGGGAACTTGAGGTCTCAGGAGTCGTGACCACCGCGGCATTCCTGGAACGGGTAATCAACACCCCGGAGTTCCGATCTGGTGAATACGACACCGTCTTTCTGGAAACTTGGCAGGCAACTGCCTAAGGCAGGCCCAACACACGATGGAGGAACATGCGATGAGTGCACATGAGTCTCGTTACTCGTGGGGCGGAGATGAACACCTGGTTGTCCAGATCTCGGAGGCTATGAGTCTGGAGGCCAACTTCAAAGCGATGGCCATGGCCAGCGCATTGGATCAGGACCGAGCTGCGGGCATTACCGACATCTGTCCTTCGAATGCATCGCTCCTGGTGCGGTTCGACCCGGATCTCATTGCACCCACAGAGATCGAGAGACTCGTGCGCGAGGCCGAGGCGAGTGTTGCCCTGTCGACGAAGCAGGAGCTGGAGACACGAATTTTCGAACTCCCCGTGTGGTACGACGATCCCTTCACCAACGAGACCGGGGCTCGGTTCCGCGATAGACACCAGACTCCGGACAAGAATGATCTCGAGTTTGCGGCCATGGAGAACGATCTTCCCGATGCGGAGGCTTTCATCAGAGCCCATGAGGGTTCACCATGGTTTACATCAATGGTCGGTTTCGTGGCGGGGCTACCGTTCCTCTTCCAGATGGTTCCCCAAGAGCGTCAATTGGAAGTGCCCAAGTATCTGCGTCCGAGAACAGACACACCCAAATTGACCATTGGGCACGGCGGTTGCTTCACTGCCATCTACAGCGTTCGTGGGGCTGGCGGGTAT
>JBIISH010000129.1:0-5457 GCA_044341115.1 Candidatus Nanopelagicales bacterium | reverse complement strand
GACTGGATCGGTATAGGTCTCTCGAATCTTGTGAACACCTTCAATCCCGATGCTGTAATCCTCGGTGGCCATCTGGGTCGGTTACTCCCTTACACAGCGGTGCACATCGCTCATCGACTTGCGTACTCGCTACCCGCTGCGCACGAACCTGCGATGGTTACAGAGCCAGGGTTAGGTGCGCAGAGCACTTTGGTGGGCGCGTCTGAAGTTGCTTTTGGCCGACTACTCGCTGATCCGCTGGGCGAGGTCGAGTCCTCGCATGCCCTTGTTGCATCGTGAGCGACTCCACGGTCTCCATTGGATTTGCCGATGCCCATTGCGGTTCTATCGAAATTGATTTCGATTGCCGGCTCGGAGGTCGCGCTACCTCGTGGCGAGTCGATGGTGTCGAACTCCTTGCAGTGCACGGTAGCGATCCCGTGGAACACGGCATGTATGTCATGGCACCCTGGGCTGGTCGACTCACTAAAAATGCCTTTGAGTTCCAAGACGTCTACGCGGAGTTCCCCGCTACCTATGGACAGTGGGCTCTGCATGGTGTCGTGATGAACGCCCCGTGCCCTCCTCCAGTGATCAACGAGACCGCGGAAAATGTGCAGGCGGTCTTCACCTCAGAACTAACCGGATGGCCATGGCCGGCGCAGGTGCAGACGACCTGGGTGCTTGATCGGATGGGGCTGCGGACAGAGATCGAAGTGTCGACTCCCACATCATCCGAAGCGTCTTTCCCAGCAGTGGTGGGTTGGCATCCATGGTTTCGTCGGGAATTACTGCCGGGCAGTTTTGCCTCGTGGGGTGCGCCATCTGCGCAATTAGCAGTACGCGACAGCGCATTTGCAACTGGCGAGTTAGTCGAGATCGAGATGGCGATTGGCCCGTTTGACGACGTATTTCATGTGCCAGAGCGAACCCTTACCCTTACGTGGCCAGGCTGGGGTCACATAGCGGTGGAGAACTCGGCTCCGTGGTTTGTGGTGTTCGATGAGTTACCCGGTTCCCTGTGCATTGAGCCGCAATCACATGCACCCAATGCGATGAACGTTCCGATCATCGAGCCCTGCCAGACGGTACGAGCGGATCAGCCGTTACGCCTTGTGACCAGCTGGCGGATCGAGCGTGACGGATTGTCCGGTAGCAGCTGATTCGCGCGCAGCATCGATGATGCGCAAGTTCGCGATCACATCGCTCAGCAGCACCGGTGGCTCAGACCCGTAGATGATTGCATTGCGCACTGCCGGGTAGAAGCTCGGCCAACGACCAGGGGTGAGCACTACTTGGCTATCAACGGTTCCGGTTCCATCGGCAGTGCGTAATAGCGCATGCGATGAGTCTGGTTCGATTCCCCAATCATCTGCATTGGCTGAGATGCCTGCGCGCAACGCGTCTTCTTGGGTATCTCCCGCTTCGATCCGGAGCCCGCCTGCGCTGCCAAGGATCACCATGCGCGGAGCATCAAAGGCCGACACCATGCTGGCGAAGAGCAGGCTGATCGCTCCGCTGGTGTGGTTCAGCGTGAACAGGGTTTCATCATCTGCCAAGTCGCGATCGCGGATAGACCGCGCCGAGGTGGTCACACTGTTCACCGGTCCGAGGAGACGAACGGCTTGATCGACAAGGTGGGCACCGAAGTCGTAAAGCACACCGCCCATCGCATCAAGGTCTGCTGACTCACGCCATTTGCCCGTCGGAGTGGGCCGAAACCTCTCGAAGCGGGATTCCAAGCGGTGCACAGTTCCAAGGTGACCGGCCTCGACTGTTTCGATAGCAGTGAGAAAGTCAGAATCCCAGCGCCGGTTTTGAAATGGGATGACGAGTCGGTTGGCAGCCGCAGCCACATCCGTAATGCGCCCGGCACTTACAGCAGTTGGTGCAATCGGCTTGTCTACCACCACGTGTAGTCCACGCTCCAAGGCTGCAAGGGTGAGAGGCACATGGGTCACGTTTGCCCCGGCTACCACAGCGAGTTGAACGCCTAATTCCTCGAGCCTCGTCCAGAGTTCCTCTGGGCTCGCCAGAAGTGCTGCATCTGGAAAATCAGCGGCGGCTTGTTCGCGTCGCTCCGGGTTTGCTGTGATGATTGCGCGGACGACTAGGCCTTGGGTGGCGGCGATCAGCGGGGCGTGAAACACCCGGCCGGCTAGTCCATACCCGCAGATCACAACACCAAGAGGGGATTCCATGTACGGAGTACACCACTTGGCATCTCGAATGGCTACCACCGCCCAGCGTTAATGGGGTCTGGTTAATAGGGTGTGGGTTCCACTACTTACTTGGGAGTCAGACATGCCTTATGCAACTCGCGACTTGCGCGGAACCGTTATTGCCATCACCGGAGCCACCTCAGGCATTGGCCGATCGGTAGCCCAGCAGGCCGTTGAGCTTGGCGCGAAGGTAGCCATTGGTGCACGCAACGCCGAGCGTCTTGCCCAGGTCGCTGCAGATCTTGGGGCAGAGAATGCTGTTGCAGTTCCGATGGATGTGCGCTTACCAGAAGACAATCGGGCACTGATCGCAGCGGCAGTACAGACTTTTGGAAAACTTGATTCGGTTGTGCCGAATGCGGGTATCGGAATGTATGGCTCGATTTTGGATCACGACGACGACGAGATCACCCGGATGATGCACACCAATTACGACGGAACTGTCTGGACGGTTCGGGCAGCAGTTCCTGAGCTTCTCGCAAACCCTGATGGCGGGGACATTGTCATTGTTTCCTCCGTTGCTGGCCTGCGTGGAGGTGGCGATGAAGCCGTGTATGCCGGAACCAAGTTTGCCCAGGTTGGACTTGCTGGTTCACTCGATCGCGAATTGCGGGAGAAGGGGATTCGGGTCACAGCTGTCTGCCCAGCTGGTGTCGGGACCGAATTCGCTGTGGGCACCGGTCGGGTCGCGAACGATCCGCGCTTTGCTGAATGGATGACACCTGATGATGTGGCCCATGCTGTGATCACGACTTTGCTGCAGCCACGCTCAGTGCGGACCACGGTGTGGGCCTTGTGGTCAATGGGGCAACAGAGCTAGAAGCAGGTTCTAGAGACACCGTTTTCATACGAACAATGTGACCTGCGCGACAAAATTTGATCATAAATGTACAGACAGCCATCGCTTGTGTGTGCAAAATAAGCATGTCGCTCCCCCGAGCGATGGAGAACGGCGCTTGCGCTGAACTTCTCGGAGCCCGCGCAACAGCCCCCCAGCTGCGCGGGCTCCACTTTTTTACGGAATCAATGAGCGCGCTGGTTAATCCTCGTGCCAGCGCGGCGATGTTGTGCGCGGTGGAAACAGACGTTGTTGCCACACGATGAGGTGCGCGCGACCCTGGCTGTTCTCTGCATGCGCATGGGTGAGCGCCTGGCTCAACTCCGTGACCGAGGCCAGTGTGGTTGTCCCTATGGAAAAAGCTGATGCGAGTGTTTCCCAATGTGGAGTGTGCAGATCTACGCCCAGTTCAGCATGGCCAAACTTTTGTTGATCAAATCGAAGCATTCCGTAGCCGCCATCGTCAACGATGAAAATCGTGACCGGCAATGAGTGCTGCGCAATCGTGGCCAATTCACCGAGAGCAAACATGGGCCCGCCATCACCGCACACCGCAAGAGTGGGAATCCCCACGCTGGCTGGACCGATCGCGGCAGGAAGTGCATAGCCCAAGGTGCCCCAACCCACCGGATAAGCAAGCCTGCGAGTGCGCGGCTGGCGGCAATAGCCACCGGTCCAGTAACCACTCACCGACATGTCACAGATAACGGCGCTTTCCGCCGGCCACGATTCATCGATCGCGCGCACCATCGCTACTGCAGGTGCAGTTTTCTCATCGTCTTGCAATCGGGAAACCACCTGGGTTCGAACTGTTGCCGCAGCACACCACGGGAGTTGTTCAGGGGTTACGGGAAGTTCTTCAAGCAACTCGGTCAATGCGACCGTGAGGTCAGCGGCAACAACCACATCCCATGTAATGGTGCGTTTGATCGTGCTCGAAAGGGTAATGGCGATACGACGCTCCGGTATGGGCATTGACCAGTTCCGGGTGTTCATACCGTCAAAGTCAGTTCCTAGGGCAATGAGTAGATCCGCATCGCCAACGATCTCCGCGACTTCAGGTTCGTGAACAGGCGCTTCGATGATGTATTGCGAACCGGCCAACAATCCGCGACCGGCAAAAGTTGTCACGGCTACCGCCCCGATTCGCGAAGCCAGTTCCAGCACCAGTTGCTCGGTGCTCGACGTAACAACGCCACCGCCAAGCCACAGCACAGGCCGGCTTGCTTCACCAATCAACTCAACTACCTGCGCCAATTCAAAATCATCAACCGCGCCAGCTTTGATCGCGAGTGGCTCTGGGACGCGACCTGACCACTGCGCACCCAACACATCTGATGCCACACCCACATAGACCGGAGAAGGAATAGGGGAGGTCATCTCTCGCAGTGCGAGAGCGCTCTGGGTAATTGCCTCAGGACCGGTACTTGCCGCATGAGCGGTCGCCCCAAAAGCGCTGAACAACGCGGTCTGATCCGCCATTTCGTGCAGTAAGCCACGGGGGCCTTTGGGGTGCCTCAGGGTGGAGCTGACATCTGTGGCGAACACTGCCACGGAAGCACCGCTGGAGTGGGCCTCACCGAAAGCGGCCAGTGCATTGGCCGCTCCTGGGCCGCTGGTCAACAGTGCAGCGCTGGCAACGCCGGTGGTGCGGAATAAGCCATCAGCGGCATAGACCGCTGACTGTTCGTGCCGCACGCCGATGACCCGGGGGCTGTCAGGGTGGGCGCTCGCTTCCCAGAAGGCCAAGTTGTGCACTCCTGGAATACCGAAAGCCACAGAAACGCCGTGTGCGCTGAGCATTCGCATGATTGCTTCGGCCACCGTGGTCATGAGCCGACCGTACCGGCTCCTACTGGCAGGATCACCCCATGACCTTCTCTTCAGTGAACCCAGCCCAGATCGATGATGTAGTTGCGCGTTTCGAACTCGCATCCCCAGCTGACTTTGTGGAGAGTGCTCGCATTGCCCATGAAGCCCAGCCGGGGTGGGCTCGGGTCCCTGCGCCGGCGCGTGGCCGGGTGATTGCTCAGGTGGGTCGGTTGATCGAGGCGAACAAAGAGGCGCTTGCCGCACTCGTCACCCGCGAAATCGGTAAGGTCTATCCAGAGGCGTTAGGTGAAGTGCAAGAAGTTATCGACACCTGTGACTTTTTTCTCGGAGAGGGGCGTCGTCTCTACGGTCAAACGATCCCCAGCGAGATGCCCGATAAGCAACTATTCACCTTTCGCAATCCGATCGGCACCGCCGCGATCATCACGGCTGCGAACTTTCCTGCCGCTGTGCCGTCTTGGTACTTGATCCCTGCGCTGCTTACCGGAAACTCCGTGGTGTGGAAGCCGGCCGAGCATGCCGGCGCAGTGGCATCCGCGCTTGCTGCGCTGATTCATGCAGGCGGTGTGCCGACAGACGTTCTTC
>JBIISH010000005.1:0-19017 GCA_044341115.1 Candidatus Nanopelagicales bacterium | reverse complement strand
ATTCGCATCTCGCGTCGAAGAAATACTGGGGCGAACTCTAATGTGATCTGAAGCCCATTAATACCGCGCCCAGCCCAGTTGCTGCACGGGATTCCTTCGGGTCGTTCAAGGAAAAGTGAGGCGCCAGATAACCGGCAATCATCAAAATGTGGGAGAACGAGTGGGAAGAATTTACTCCCTTCTCATGCGTAGACGAGCGAGATCAGGAAAGTGGATTGCTCGACGAATGCGACCTGCAGGCCAAACGCTCGCTACCGTAGGGCCGTGAAAGCGCGAGGGCATTTTCGACTGAGGGTGCAGCACTCAAGTGCCTGTATCTCGTAACAAGGTCTCTTGGCCCTAAAGGAACGGGTCGAGTGAGATAGGCAATGCGTTGGCAACCACAATCGGGGCTCATTCGCTATCGCCTTCACAGACCGATTCCCGGCACGGTATTTGTCAAGGTGTTTGAGGCCAGTGGGAGTTTAGGCGGCTAGTGTCACCTCGTTTTCTTTGACGGGTTTGTTGATCCAAGCCTCGTCGGGGGTGTGAAGAATTTTCGGCATGATGGGACTACCGGTGGTGAACCGTTCCGGGTGCTGTGCTCGGGCTTGTGCTAGAGCTATTTCCCGCGTAGTGCTTCTCTCAACCGCTAGTCCGTAGTGCACGTCAGCTGGTGTGTTTAACCCGATACCCGTATGCCGATGGATGTGGTTGTAGCTGTCCACGACAACGTCCATAAACTTTTGCGCCGCCTCGAGATTGTCGAAGCGTTCGGGGAAGACGGGTGAGAATTTCATCGTCTCAAACCACGCTTCTGAGTAGGGATTATCGTTTGATACGCGGGGCCTGGAATGGGATCGGGTGACCTGTAAATCGGCGAGGAGCGTGGCAACTGTTTTACTTGTCATCGCGGTTCCCCAATCAGCGTGCACGACGTTGGGGATGCCATGAACACCAAATATTTCTTTCATCAAATCTACTGCAAGTTCACCACTTTCGTGGTCGTTGACGTGAGCGCCAATGATGTAACGGGAATAAATATCGAGCATCACATAGCAATCAAAATACGTACCCTTTATGGGTCCGGCGAGTGTGGTGATGTCCCATGAATACACCTGTCCCGGTGCTGTTGCCACGAGTTCAGGGATCGACCGGGCCGGGTGACGGGCTAGGCGGCGTCGTTCTTTCACTTGCGCGTTCTCTCCCAGGATCCGGTACAACGTTGACACGGAACATAAACATGTTCCCTCATCCAGGAGTTGGGCGAATATTTGGATCGGTGCGAGATCAATGAAACGCTTCGAATTCACCACCTCCAAGACCCGGGCCCGCTCGACGTCGGTGAGCCTGTTACGTGGAGAACGCCTCGCCTGGGTCATCGGGGTTCGTGGTTTCCGTGTTGCCGTGGCCCGCGGGACACCCACCAACGCAGCAGCAGCCCTCGTAGGCGTACCCGCAGCGATCAACTCCCGATAAATATCCATCAGGACTTCCCGCGCGGCGGTGTTTGTTCCGAGCTCTCGGAGATGTGCTCCAAGAGCTCTCGCGCTTTTCCCATGACCTCCAGGGCCACCTCCGTCCGCGCCAAGCGCGCCTCGGTGGTTTCCAACCGTCGGCGTAACCGGGCGATCTCGGCCTGCTCCGCGCTGAGCCGGCCAATCCCCGAACTAGCCTCTTTCCCGGCGAGAACACCGGCATCGCGCAGCTTGCGCCACTCAGCGATCTGAGAGGCATAAAGCCCCTCACCCCGCAGATACGCGCCACCTTGCCCACGAGCCGTGGCAGCCTCATAGGCCCTCACATGCTCAAGTTTCTCCACCGGCGAGAACGACCGGCGTGAAACCGGACCCCCAGCACGAGGACCCTGGATATTCTCACTCATAGAACTATCGTTGCGCATAGACGCCACAGTTGAACTAGACATTCCCATCAATTCCCGAATCTCGCCCCACCAACAAAAGGAATTACTTGCTAAGAACCACTGGCCTCAACTCACCCTGACACGTAGGGGCAGGGCAAAACTACTAAATGAAAACGAGCGAAACACCTTCAATGAGATAATCCTCCATAGGGTCCATTTTCAGTCGGTGTTGACACACGGCCCTTAGCAGACGAACCGCGCTTTACAGATCTATGAAGTACAGACCTAAGTCCTGAGCATCCGCCTACATTCTGGGCAGATGCACAAACAACAGACGACCATGCACCCTTCCGGTAGGAAGCATCAAGTCGAACTACATCCCTCGCCCTTGGGCCCACTCGTGCCTAATGCCATCAGCTGCGCGTAGGGCCAAGGCTTGGATGGTTAGAGTTGGATTTATTCCCGGACATGATGGGAAGACCGCGCCTGACATCACATAGAGATTCTCCACGTCATGGCACATCAGAGAAGACCCCACGACGGAAGAAGCAGGGTCTTTGCCCATGCGAATCCCTCCGAGATCGTGGGAACTCCCCACGCCAGTCATTGCTGGGCCAACCCAAATCTTGGCGGCTCCCATCTCCTGCAGAATCTCGATGCTCTTTTCGCGCAGATACTGGATGATCGCGAGTTCGTTGCGACGCTGCTTGTATGTGATGCGAACGACCGGCAGTCCGAGACCGCTCCTATCCTTAACGGTCGGGTCAAGATCGAGATAGTTCTCTTCGTACATCAGACCTTCTGGCTGTGCTTCGATGGCAAAGATGCTGTTCCAGTTGCGAATGAGGTGCTCCTTGTAGCCGCTGCCCC
This sequence comes from Candidatus Nanopelagicales bacterium, assembly GCA_044341115.1. Classification (GTDB taxonomy): domain Bacteria; phylum Actinomycetota; class Actinomycetes; order S36-B12; family S36-B12; genus CAIXFB01. The sequence goes on along the minus strand of JBIISH010000005.1, from coordinate 16,304 downwards.
AGCGAGGCACATCATCTGGCACCTGATCGCGCGCTGCCATGACTGGCTGCAACTGCATGAAGGTCCCGATGGAGCCTCCTCGAATGAAGCCCAACCCCGAGTGGTCGAAGTTGTCACCGGCTAGGTCATCCATGATCATGCCTTGAGCCGAAGGGCCGGCGAAGCGATTCAGGCTCGTCCCAGGCAGCAGCGCGCTTACCTTGGGGAGTTGCTTGGGGGTGAAGTACTTTCCGACTATTCCTTTGGTATTGCCAAGGCCACGGGGGAACTTGTCGCAGGACGACATCAACAACAGGCGAACGTTCTCGAAGGTGTAGGCGGAGAGAACAATGACCTTCGCACTGATGTGCTTGAACTGACCTTCGCCGTCAAAGTAATCGACTCCAGAGGCTCTGCCTTGATCATCGACGGTGATTCTGACGGCTCTACAGCCGGTCCTGATCATCAAATTGCCGGTGGCCAACGCCTGGGGCACGTAGGTCAGCGCTACCGTCGTTTTCGCGTTCGTGTGACACCCGTAGAAGGCGTCAAAGCCACAGTAGGTACAAGCGGGTCTACCATCAAAAGGCACTGAATTCAGGGCGGCCGGTACCGGATACGGGTGGTAGCCCAGCTTCCTGGCAGCATCAGCAAAGTAGTTCGATATGCCTGCCGAACGCAACGGCGGCAGAGGGTACCCACCGCTTCGGTAGCCTTCGAAGGGGTTTCCCCCTTCAACCGGCTGACCTTTGACGTTCCCGGGAATACCCGCCACACCCATGGTTTGCTCGACTTGGGTGTAGTAGGGTTCAAGATCATCGTAGTCAATTGGCCAATCCGTCAGCGAAGCGCCTTCTGGGATCGCGTCCTCGCCATACCGCTCGATTGTCTGCGTCCGAATCCGGAAGTCGCCGGGTTGATACCTCCTCAGCCAACCGGAGTAGGTGACGGTTCCACCCACCCCGTTGACCATCTTGCCCAGTGAGTAGGTCGCCGCACGTGTCGGCGACATCTCGTCCTCCCGCCAGGTCTGCAACTCCTGGTTGAACTTGGAACTCAACCTGGCCTGGCCGTATGCGGAGTCACTAATCTCATCCAGCCTGTAGTCGGACTCACTCCTGTTTGGCCCCGCCTCAAGCGCGACGACCTTCATCCCTGAAGATGCGAGTGACCAGGCGGCAGTGGCTCCCGCCGCTCCAAGGCCAATAACGCAGACGTCTGCATGATCCCGCATGTCACTCATTCGCGTACTCCTCCGCTACTTGGGGATAGTCGCTGGCGACAACGACGTGGTCGCGCACGACGGGTGCGTTCAACTGCTGTTCGGCGTGTGAGTACCCCGGCTGCGGGCCCAGGTATCCCAGGAGTCTCCAACCGCGCAAACCCCTGTTCCCACCGTGTGCCGGATCACCAAAGAGGCCCTCTAGGGTGTGAACCCGAAGCATCTCGAAGAAGGCAGCGGTTAGGTGCTTTCGATGCTGGGGATCCAGCGAAACAGGTACTTCATCGTGCTCCAGTGCCAAAAGAATCTGACTCTGCAAATCCGCGTCGAGTTGTGGAAACGGAACCTCATAGAACGCGGTCGACCACGCGTCCAGCGCAGCTAGACCTCCTCTATAAGTGTTCTCCAGGTCGGAATCTCCCCGCGCCAAGAGCTTGTCAACGTAATGCACCGCGCCAATTTCTCGCGCCCCAGGGCCGTTACCGTCGGCTGGGAATATGCATTCCATCAGGGCAACGAGTATGTCCGCCTGATACCGGGTGAGCATCGCGAAATCCTGCTGGTCAAACTCGCCATTGTCCACAGTCATGTGCCCTTCACCGCTTTGAACGAGTGTTCAGGTTGTCGTTGCGTTTACTTTGCGTGAGTTGCGAGTTGGCCTTCGTTGTGACTGTCAACTCCCGAGGCTCTTTCTGCCGACAGGGGGCTCGACCAGGATGACGCGAATGTCGCTTGGCGCGCTGCAGACCGCGACCATGAGATTCTCGCCATCAGGGAGCTCCTGAAGCACGATTTCAGTCTTCATCTCGAACCCGCTGTTCTTCAGTCGTTGAACAAGCAACTCCAAGCCCTCTACCCTCAACGCAAGGGCTACAAGACCTGTTTGGTGCATCTCCATCAAGGGGTTCAATGTTGCCGACGGATTCTCGAACTCGATCAGCTCTATCTCCGAGCCATCCGGACATTCCACAACTGCCGAGTGAACGACAGGCTCCTTGTACCCAAATAGGCTCTCGATGGCTGAAGGGGCATGGTATCCGTCGAACGTAACGCGGAGCCCTATAGCGTCGCGAAAGAACCTAATTGCCTCGTCGAGAGACACTACACTGATCACAGGGTGGAAGACTCCCTCGACCACCCAAGCATTGCTCTTCATTTCCTGGCTCCTTTCAGACTCTTTGGTCACCTAGTCTTCGTCCCTGCCGGCTGTCAGTCGAGAGATCATCAACGCAGCCAGAATGATGCCGCCATAGATGGCTCCGAACCACTGTCCCGAGACCCCAGCTAAAGTCAGGATGTTTTGGATGAGCCCCAGGGCGATCACGCCAGTGAGGGCACCAAACAGACTGCCCCTACCTCCAGCCAGAGAGATTCCGCCAATCACAGCAGCAGCAAAGACCGTGAAGATCATGCCCTGCCCTTGAGCAGCAGCAATTGATCCGAGACGGCCCGCGAGCAGCACACCCGCCAATGCCGCCAGCACACTGCCGATGACAAGCACAACCCACACGGTCCGCCCCGTCCTTACTCCTGCAGCCCTAGCTGCTTCCGCATTCCCGCCAACTGCGTAGACGGCTCGTCCATAGCGAAAGTAGTGGAGGACGACGATTCCAACGATGAAGGCCGCCGCGCAGATCCAAATGGAAACTGGCAAGCCCAAGAGGCTGGTCGTACCCAGAAGAGAGATCGACACTGGCAGGTCGAAGATGCTCTGGCCACCCGTAATGCCGATCTGAAGGCCTCTCAGAACTATCAACATGCCAAGCGTGACGATGAACGCGTTGAGCCCCAGCCTGATGATCAGAAGGCCGTTGGTGAGTCCCACGAGGGCTCCAACCGCCAGCGCAAGTGGTATCACCAGTCCGTCGCCAAAGCCCAGCCCGGCGACGACGACCACCGCGAATGCGGGGGCAAAGCCGACGGTCGACTCTAAAGAGAGATCGATCTTCCCTGCTATGAGAGTCAGGGACAGCGCCAGCACTACAAGGGCGAGTTCCGTTTGCTGCTGGAGCACGTTGATCAGATTTTCAGGCGACAGGAAGACCGGATCGACGAGTGTTCCAATCACCATAAGGACGCCGATCACGGGAACGAGGGCCCAGGACCTTAAACGTTCACGACTCGCAAAGCGTAGGAAACCAGGCCGAGATCGGGCCAAGGAAAGCCCGGTCGTCGCCTGCCCTGTCTCGGTCATAGACACACGCTCGTCCGACCCCTGACTAAAAAGAATCCTCATCGATCCGCTCTCCCTTCAGGCCTTCGACAGCGGCAACTAAGTCGCTCTCCTTCCATCCGCTCTCAAATCGATGAGTCACCTGTCCGCGAAACAATACGTACACGTATCGGCAGGGTTCGAGATCTTCGACATCCTCCGTGATCAGGACGACGGCCGTTCCTCGGCGAGCGGTGTCGACGATGGCGTCCATGAGAGCGGCTTTGGATTTGATGTCGACCCCGACCGTTGGGTTCATGAGAACGAGCACTTTCGGTGACGTCGATAGTGCTCTGCCCAGAACCACCTTTTGCTGGTTGCCACCAGAAAGCCCACTGACTGGTTCCCCGATACTGGACGCCTTCACGTCTAGCTGCTCCACGAGACCCTCAACGAGCATCTGGCTCTTCGTGGCCGAGATGAGTCCGAAGCGACCAAGACGCTTGGACGCTGGCAGCGTGATGTTGTCGGCGATGCTCATCGAGGCAACGAACCCTTCCCGCTGCCGGTCTTGCGGAACGCTGCCTACGCCCTTCTCAATGAAGTCAGGTACCGAACCCGTTTTCACAGTCTGGTTGCCGACCAGTATGTCTCCCTCGACGTACGCGGAGAGGCCGGAAAGGCACCGGCCCATCTCCATGGCGCCGCTACTCGCAGAGCCAACGAAGCCCACAATCTCTCCGGCACGCACCTCAAAACTCAGGTTCTGGAACGCATTCACCCGAGAAAGTCCACGCACCCTTAGCACCGTCTCGCCCAGCGTGGTCGGGGTTGCGCTACTCAAGACAGAGGACACGGGCCTACCGTCGCCGGTCATGGCCTCGATCAGCACCTCACGCGAGACCTCAGCAGTCGACGCGCTGAGCGTTACTTGGCCATCCCTCAAAACGATCACCGATGAGCACACTTCGAAAACCTCTTGCAAGTGATGGGAGATGTAAAGGAAGGTCACTCCATCCTCCTTGAGCTTGGCCATCCGCTCAAAGAGCCTGCCGACTCCTACGCCGTCGAGTTTCGCTGTGGGTTCATCCAAGATGATGAATCGCGTTCCCCGCGAGAGTGCTCTCGCAATCTCCAGCATCTGCCGGCTCTCGACATCCAACTGTCCAGCTAGGTCCCTAGACCGGACCCCCAGCTCATACCGATCCAAAACTTCCTGAGCTCGTAAATGCAACTGTTTCCAGTTGATCCAGGGCCGCCGGCTCTGGTCGTTAAGGAACAGATTCTCTCCGACGCTCAGTTCGGGAACAATGGTCGACCGCTGGTACAGGCATGCAACTCGATCTCTCCACGCCATCCGATTTCGGATATTCGGGGCAGGAGTGCCGGAGAACCGGATGGTCCCCGTATCCGGACTTGTCATCCCAGTCAGCAGGGACACCAGTGTCGACTTCCCGGCGCCATTGCGGCCGACCAGCCCTGTCGACGAATGTGGCTCAATCGCAATGCTCACATCACTGAGGGCTAACGTCTGGCCGAATCGCTTCGTCAAGCCCGAGGCCTCGACGAGAGCGCCAGAATCTCTCATCAAAGCCTCGGGCATCTCAGTTCCTATCTCGCTACCGTTAGCTACTATTGGTTCGCCCAGAGACTCGGGTCGTCAACGTTGTCCTTCGTGACAAGCGGGCCAGGCAGCTGGTCCTCCAAGTTGCCATTGCCAATGTCGACAATCGTGCTGCCGTGGTCGGTCGGTCCTGGGGTGAAAGTCTGCCCTTGGAGTGCCGCCTGTGCGTAGTACAGTCCGAACTTCGCATAGAGGTCACACGGCTGGGAAACGGTTGCGTCTACGAAGCCCTCGCGGATCGCTTCGAGTTCCTCGGGAACACCGTCGGTGCTCACGATCACAATGTGGCCTTCCTGTCCGACAGGAATGAGCCTTTCCTTCGACTTCAGCGTCTGCAGGACTGAAGAAAGGAATACCCCACCGGCGGGCGTGTAAATGCCGGCAAGGTCCGGATTCTGGGTTAGAGCCGTCTGAATGCCGGCCGCTGCCTTGGCAGGGTCCCACTCAGTCGGAACGTTGACGATCTTCACTCCAGGGTAGTTCTCCGCCATGCATTGCGTGAAGCCGTCGTGACGGTCCCTTCCGTTCACATTGGCCAAACCGCCCATGATCTCAACAATCACAGCGTCTGGTGCAACTCGTTCGCCCATGGCATTGCATGCCTTTATCCCGAGATCAATATTGTCTGCTCGGACGACCATGAAGACCTTGCCCTTGTCGGGCCGTGTGTCAATAGTCACCACTGGTATACCCTCCGCCGAAAGCTTGTCCAGCGTTGTCGCGATGGCACCGGTGTCCTGTGGGGCCATTACAATTGCTCTAGCACCCTGGCTGACAACAGTCTGGGAGTTGGAGACAAGCTTCTGGACGTCGTTCTGCGAGTTAGAAGTAATGAGCTCGATACCTAGCTCGCTTGCAAAGGCCGGCACGTAGTCGGCGTACGTAGTCCAGAAATCCGAGTCGTTTCTGGGGATGTCGACCGCGATCGGACCGACTTCTGGGGTTGTGGTGGACTCAGCGGATGATGCTGCCGGTGTATTAGTTGCGTTGGTTGCCGGCGATTCTGCTGTCGCATCCGAGCTCTGCGAACACGCGGACATCAGGATGGATCCTGTGATGAGGCACACTGCCAGCCCCGTAAGTTGCTTGGTCTTGCTCGTGCGTTGCGTCATTTCGCACCCTTTCCGTTTGTAGCCCGGAAGTCACTCGACTCCGATGAAGGTTTATCCTCTTTACCAAGGGGGCATGTGTCAAACGATTTACCAACTCGTTACCGTATTGTTACTGAGCTCTTTATCGCGCAATTTGCCCACCCCCTGGCGTGGGCGGATCGCCGTGATGGCCGCGGTAGGGCACCTTGCGGTTCCTCCTTTACAGCTTGCAGCCACGACGGAGAGTTCCCCAAAAAGGCCTGCAAATCGAGCTAAGTCTGGGTTCTCAACTGGTTAGGCGGAGGCGGACAGGCGCTCCGCCGAGATGGCCTCGCGACATTGATGTTGCCTTGACCGGCCAAGCATCGCTGAGGAACAACAGGCCCTTCCCCAGCCGCTCAGATCCCTCTGGACCTAAGGCAGTCCTCGCTCAAATGAAAAAACGATTGACGACCGCTCCACGGAAGTTGTACACTTCTCAGACTCACGAGTACGCGAGTGTGTCCACCGTCCCTTTAGAGGAAACGCGGTGAACCAAGCGATTTCACATGTGCAATCCAAGCTGGCCCGCACGAGAGGTTGCTGTCAGCCCGACCAGGCTTTCGGAAAGGGCGTCGTTTCGTGCTCGTTAGCCGTGTCCCGTTGGAGGAAACTTGAGCGAGCCGATACTTCTTGCAGACGGCCTTGGTTGGCCGGAAGGTCCTGCTGTCGCAGCCGATGGCTCGCTGACCTTCGTGGAACAGTACAGAAGCCAACTCACAAGATGGAGTCGTTCTGGTCTGCGGCAACTCAAAAATGTGGGCGGGGCGCCGAACTCATGTGTCTACGGCGCCGCCGGAGAGCTCTATGTCTGCCAAAATGGTGGCACCGTTGGCCCCTGGCGCGCCTCAGTGATGACTGCGCCGAGCATCCAGAAGGTAGGTGTTGACGGATTTGTGGTCACGTTGGTGACTGAAGTAGATGGCGTAGCCCTCAACGGCCCCAACGACTTGGTCTTCGCCCCAGATGGATCTCTCTACTTCACCGATCCGGGCACCTACCGCCCTCATGACCCCGAGCCGAGCAGGATCTATGTCATTAGCCCCTCCGGCCACGCGGCACTGGTCCATGAGTTTGCGACGCCGGTCTTCCCTAACGGCATCGTCGCCGAGTCAGATGGAAGCATCGTGTGGGATGAGTCGTATACGGGACGTGTCACTCGCCTCCAGCCAGATGGAAGGTTCGTCGATCTTGGGCGGCTACCTGGCAGCAACCCCGTACCTGATGGCATGGCGATCGGCGCGCAGGGCCGGCTATACGTGACCGACCTCGTGGGCAAAGGAGTCCATGTGTTGGAGCCGGACGGCTCTATTGTCGGATTCCTCGAGTGTGGAGGGGCCCCGACCAATTGCGCCTTCGACGGCGAATTGCTGTACATAACGGATGCCGGAGTGCTAGCAGTCAGCGATAAGCCGTCATTCGCCGGCGCACTATGGGTGGTCCGCGTACCGGGCGGTGGGCCCAAACCCTTCACCGGGACGATCGGCGGCCCGAAATGACCCAAAGGGCGCCTTTCCCGGGGCTTTCACTTAGAGACCAGATCGCCCTTGTCACCGGGGGTGGGTCAGGTATAGGTCTGGAGACCGTTCTAGTCTTCGCCGAGCTCGGTGCTGATGTCGCGATTGTCGATCGGGAACCTGGCGCAGCTGAGGCCGCGGCGATGCAGGTGCGACAACTTGGGCGTCGCGCGGTTGCCATCCAGGGCGACGTGGCCTCGGAGGATGTGGTGGTCACAGCCTTCGAGCTCGTAGCAGACGAAATCGGACCAGTAGACATCGCAGTTGCCTGCGCCGGGATCCTCGGCCGTGGCGGTCCGATCTGGGAGACACCGGTCATCGACTTCGACGCGGTCATGGGCATCAATGTGCGTGGCTCGTTCCTTGTCGCACGCGAAGCCGCGAAACAGATGCGGCCGCGAAAGCATGGTTCGATCATTCTTCTAAGTAGCCTCGACGGCCTTCAGGCGGAGCATGGCATGGTGTCCTACTGCACCTCGAAAGGTGCGATCCTCAACTTGGTGCGAGCCGCTTCGCTCGATCTCGCTCGCGATCAGGTGAGGGTCAACTCGGTATGCCCAAGCGTCACCCTCACCCCTCTCCTAGAGGGGCGACTTGCGGCGCAGCCCAATGGCCAGGCGCTCCTGGAGAGCTACGCACGCAAACACCCGTTGAGTCGGCTTCTCACCACTCGCGACATCGCTTCAGCGATCGCCTACCTGGCATCGCCACTGGCGACCGGTATCACTGGCATTGCCCTCCCCGTGGATGCTGGGATTGGCGCTACTTGGGATGACTTCGCCGATCCTCCTTGGTTCGAACGTGAGCACCAGGCAAACGAAGGATGAAGACGCGCGAGTATTGCCGCCGCACTGAGGTCGTCCCACCATGAGTGACGCGTGGTCAGCGTACGACTTCCGCGCTGTTCGTACCAAAGTTGGTGACATTGCGCAGATAGCGCAAGTGAGGCCGTTTCGATACGAAGACGGACCCGAGGCTGGGACCAAGGCCCTCGACATTCGTATGGCGGGAGGGATCCATGCAGTTGTGCTGGCAGACCGCGGAATGGACCTTGGACCAGTCTGGGTGGACGGACATCCACTCGGCTGGATATCCGGGACAGGGCCTGTCCATCCCTCTTTCGGAGGTGAAGCCGAGTGGTTACGGCTTTATCACGGAGGGCTTATGGTGACGGCTGGCTTGGAAAACGTCGGGATGCCCTGCACGGACGAGGGCGAAACTCATGGACTGCATGGGAGATTGTCCATGACCCCCGCACGCAATGTCCACTGGCATGTGCCGGCCGACGACCCGAGCGTCCTTGAGGTGGTGGGCACCGTTAGAGAGGTATCGGTTCACGGAGTCGACCTCGCCCTGACGCGAACCTATCGTTTCACGGCGGGACTCAAAGCCTTCACGATCCATGATGAACTGGTCAATCTCGGCTTCAACCCCGCACCCGTGTTCCTGCTCTATCACTTCAACATCGGCTACCCAATAGTCGATTCAGGCGCGACCGTCTTCGCCCCCGAGCACGTGGCGATTCCATTCGATGAAGCCTCAAGAGGCTCCCTCGAGGAACACCTTGACGTGCGTGACCCAAGCAGTGACGCTTCCGTCGAAGTCTTCGAGCTCGCTCTTTCCGACGCGACCGCACCCTGGGCCACAGTCGGCATAATTAATCGACGCTTCCCAGGGGGAATCGGCCTCGCGATCTCCTACCGCCCGGAGCAACTTCCGCGACTTTGGGAGTGGCGTATGCTTGGGGAGGGTCGATACTTGGTGGGCATTGAACCGTCGACTTGCGGGCTCGCTGGTCGAGCGTTGGAGCGCGCGGCCGGGACACTCTCCTTCCTTGCACCCGGGCAAACTCGCTTCTTTGACCTAGCCGTTACCGCCGCAACTGGCGCCGAGGTTGACCGACTAGCCGATTTTCCGGGAGTCAGCGCTTAAAGGGCGAGGACACGCGCCGCTACAAATGTGTCACGTCCCCTGGCGCCTGGTCCCGATCACGTGATTCAAGTGCTCCCACGCCCGATTGGTATTGGCCACCGCCGGCTTAATCGATGAAACCGACGACAGTCCACATTGGCCCCGGTCTTGGCGGTCGGGAAGTAGCCCTGGTAGATGCTGGACGTGTTCTTGGGGCTCATCAAGGAGAGTAACCACGGCACGATCTCGTCGCTGTCCTGGTTCAGCCCGTGGGTCTTCATTCGGATGATGCCCACGGCCGGACGTGACGACGAATCCCCAACTGCGAGGGAGTTATGAGACTCGGTGAGTCGCGGGAGGAGGCCAGTGGTCCAAAACTTCGCACTTGATTTGCGTTCGCGGCGCGGGCCAAAGGCGGTATCGACGCAATCGACGATACCCAAAAGGGCGGCCCCCAACTCGGGAAACTAGAGGCGCGCTGTCGTGTACCTGTCGCCATCACCACAGAGACAGCCACAGCGGCAGGCATGTCCATCGCCCGACGGGTCAATGACGTCGGTGGGTCGCTTCTGCCCGCCGCCTCCGAGCCCGTCGATAGCGACCTCCTTCCGATGAACTGAACCCAGCGCGGCTTGGCCAAACACGACGCGTTTTGAAACGGGCCTCAAACGTTCCGAGAAAGGGTCCCAAACGTTCCGATCAGTCCTACACAGGGCCTCATTCGTGAGGGAATTCAAATTTCAGACCAGTCCCGCGACCCAGGGACTGGTCTGATTTTTGGACCGAAATTTGGTCTGAAATTGCCAGTGCCCTCGGCAAGGTTACTGGTGGGGTCGGTTTGAGTGTTTAGGTGCTCACTGATCGTGGCGTCGATCAAGAAATGACGACAAAAGCGGTCTTAAATAGCGATGTGGGCATGCAGCGGCCAAGGATCACGTGCGATGGTGAGGTAAGTGCCGGTTGTTAGGTGGCGAGCCGCTCTTTCATCAGCTGAGCGGAACCTAAGCAGCGCGCGATAAAGTTCCCCTCTGGCTCATTGTGAGCCCGGCAAAGGAGTCTGACCTCTTGGAGCTTGTGCTCACACTTCTTGTGGGCGTTGTGGTGGTGTTACTGATCACGGTGGTAACCGGCTACTTCGTGGCTCAGGAGTTTGCCTTTATGGCGGTTGATCGCTCGGCCCTGAAGGCAAGCGCGGATGCAGGAAATGTGCGCGCCGCCAAAGCGCTCACCGTGACCTCACGAACATCCTTCATGCTCTCCGGTGCCCAACTCGGAATCACCGTGACCGGCCTTCTCGTCGGTTACGTGGCCGAGCCAATGATTGGTCAGTCGATCTCTGGGTTACTCGGTGGTGTCAATGTGCCACTCGCCGTGTCAATTGCGATCGGTGCAATTTTTGCTCTCACTCTTTCCACTTTGATTCAAATGCTTTTTGGCGAACTTTTTCCTAAGAATCTGGCTATTGCTCGATCCGAACCAGTGTCTTTGGCTCTCACGGCCTCCACCCGCATGTATCTCGCGTTATTCGGTTGGCTGATCAGCTTCTTTGATGCGTCGTCCAACCTTCTGTTGCGGACACTGCGGATCGAGCCCGTGCACGACATTGAGATCTCAGCCTCTGCGCGCGATCTTGAGCACATCGTTGAGGAGTCACGAGAGTCTGGTCAGATACCTGATGAACTCTCAGATCTCCTCGATCGGATTCTTGATTTCCCCACCCAGAACGTGCAACACGCGATGGTTCCGCGCACGCGCGCTGACACCCTCGCTTTTTCCGACACCGTGGGGTATGCGCGTGAACTGATGGCTGCCGGTCACTCGCGCTACCCAGTCCTAGCAGCCAACGGTGAAGACGTGCTCGGAGTGGTGCACTTGGTAGATGTGCTCGACAGCACCGAATCAGATGGTGCATCCGTGCGCTCGGTGATGCGACCTGCGGTCATGGTTTCGAGTGTGATGAGTTTGACCGAAGCCCTCACAGTTCTTACCGAATCAGACAATCAACTCGCGTGCGTTGTCGACGAGTACGGCGGATTTTCTGGCGTTTTGGCGTTAGAAGATCTTGCGGAGGAACTCGTTGGAGAAATCACCGACGAACATGACACGCCTGAAGAGGTGCATCTGCACGACGGAGCGGGTTGGGTATTGCCCGGTGGTACCCATATCGACGAAGCAGAGCGGACGCTCGACATAGACCTCCCCGAGGGGGAATACGAGACAGTGGCGGGCATGGTCATCGCTCACCGCGGTGCATTTCCTCAGGTTGGTGAGTCGGTAGTAATTCCGCTCCCGCCTGATCCAGATGATCTGCTGCGCGTCGATGGCATGCGCTCGAGGGACATCATCGTTGAGATCTTGGAGATCCAGCGGCATGTGCCCACGCTGGTGCGCATCACGATGCCAGAGGGTGGTGCCTAGGCATGTCTCCACTTTTCGTGGTCCTCGCAACCATCGCCATCATTGGTCTCAGCGCTTTTTTCGTAGCCGTCGAATTTGCTCTTCTTGCAGCAAAACGGCACCGGCTAGAAGATGCTGCACTCACGAGCCGTGCGGCGCGGGCGGCTCTGCGTAACGCATCAGAGTTGAGCCTGCTCCTCGCTGGCTCCCAGTTGGGAATCACGGTGTGCACGCTGGCTCTCGGCGCCCTGACCAAACCAGCGGTGCACGACTGGCTCACTCCATTCTTCATTGGCTTTGGGCTTCCCGAAGTGACCGCCGACGTGATCGCGTTCATCCTGGCGCTATTCATCGTCACCTTTTTGCATTTGGTCATCGGGGAGATGGCTCCCAAGTCGTGGGCGATTGCCCACCCGGAAACCTCAGCAACGTTGCTCGCCATACCTATGCGCGGCTTCTTGTTCCTCACTCGGCCTGTGCTAATCGGGTTGAACAACACGGCAAATTGGCTCCTGCAGCGCGTGGGCGTGGAGCCGGTCAATACCAAGTCAGCAGCGCAAGATGCGAACGCTCTACGCCAGTTGGTGGAGCACTCGGAGGGCACTGGTGCCCTGGACATCGTGTACGCAACGAGGGTCTCTACCGCATTGCGCATGCAATCAACGCCGATTCGGGTGCTGGTGCGCCACGAAGACATCATCAAGGTACCGGCGAATGCCACCGTTGCCGATGTGCGAGAGGCCACCCACGCGTCGGGGCATCACCGAATCTTGGTGGGCAATGACCAACGTCTCATTGGCATGGTGCACGTGCGCGACACCTTGGCCCTTGCCAAAGATGATCAGATCACTGAACTGATCCGTCCGATCCTTGAAGTCGATGCAGATCTCTCCATTCATGAGGCGCTGGCTGCAATGCGTCGAAGTAGCACGCATCTGGCCGTGGTTCGAAACGATGATGGGGTGAACGGATTGGTAACCATGAACGACGTCATCAGCGGACTCATCACCAGAGAATCAAGTGGCGATCTGGGAGTCAGCCCGTAATTCATGGCCGAAATAACGGCTGAGCAGTGGGTGGCGCCACTACACCCACTTCGAGCCCCGGTGGCGTCATATTCTCAAGCGCCGTACGGTCACTACATGACCACTTTCGCGCCCACCCCACCCACTGACCTGCCGACTGATCTAGCCGGGTTGCTCGCATCGGGCTACCAAGCGCGCACCGTGAAACAGGAACTTCAGGAAAACCTGCTCACGCGATTGAGGGAAAGTCAAGTCACCCTTCCCGGCATCGTGGGTTTCGAGGACACCGTGGGCCCGCAGGTGGAGCGTGCGCTGCTCGCCGGACATGACTTTGTGTTGCTCGGAGAACGCGGGCAGGGAAAGACGCGCCTGATCCGTTCCCTCATCGGCCTCCTCGATGAGTGGATGCCCATAGTTGAAGGCTGCGAAATTAACGACGAGCCAACGGCGCCGGTATGTGCGAGATGCAGGCGGTTGGCTAGTGAGCTCGGTGACGCACTGCCCATCTCATGGCGACACCGCAGTGAGCGGTACGGCGAGAAGCTGGCGACGCCAGACACGTCAGTCGGTGACTTGGTGGGCGACGTCGACCCGATCAAAGTTGCAGAAGGTCGCACCCTGGGTGATCCAGAGACAATTCACTTTGGGTTAGTCCCTCGGACTAACCGTGGCATCTTTGCCATCAACGAACTTCCTGACCTGGTCGAGCGTATTCAAGTGGCGCTACTCAATGTGCTTGAAGAGCGCGATATCCAGGTGCGCGGTTACAACCTGCGCCTCCCCCTCGACATGTTGGTCGTGGCGAGTGCGAACCCAGAGGATTACACAAACCGCGGTCGCATCATCACACCGCTCAAGGATCGATTCGGAGCAGAGATTCGCACGCACTACCCGCTCGATTTGGAACTTGAAATAGCTTTGCTCGAACAAGAGGCAGACATCCGTGCTGTGATTCCAAAACACATGCTCGACATCGTTGCCCGGTTCACCAGAGCGGTGCGCGCCTCTCCTGCAATCGATCAGCGCAGTGGAGTCTCCGCGCGATTTTCCATTGCGTGCGTTGAAGAGCTTTCAGGTGCTGCGCTGCGGAGAGCTGCAATCGCACGCGATGACGAACCTGTTGCTCGCGTCGGGGATCTCATTGATGTGGTGCCCGCGCTGCGCGGCAAGGTGGAGTTCGACGTCACCGAAGAAGGATTCGAGGAAGAAACGTTGGTGCTGCTCGCCCGTCAGGCAACTGCTGAGTCATGGCGGGCCCTGCTCAGTGGCCAGCAGGCCCGTCCCTTCCTCACCCATCTCGTCGAGTGGTTCGATGCCGGCAACACGCTGGCAACCTCAGATGTGATGAGCGGTCGAGAGATTCTGAACGCGATCGGACCGATCGAAGGTCTGGGTGCTGTGGTGGGCGCTGCCGAAACAGGCATGGCCGAGACCCCTGGCCTTGCGGCCGCGTGCGTGGAGTTCGCTGCAGAGGGGTTATGGCTGACCCGTCGTATCGACAAAGACGACACCGGCAGCGTTGTCACATACGCGTCTTCAGCGCCCACCGATCGCGAGACGAACAGTTGAATCGCGGTAGACCATCGATTTACGGCCGCTTTCACGGTGGCCCTGACCCGCTCACGCCCCGCGTTGATGCAGGCGCCGGGGTCGACGAAATCGGCAAGCGGATCCTTGCTGGTGAATCGGTGCGAGATGCGCTGCGTGACGTGCTGCGCTCGGGCAGTCAAGACCGCCGTGGGCTAGCCGAAATGGCTCGGCAGTTGCGCGAGCGGCGCAAGAAGTTACGAGAGTCCGGCCGAATGGATGGGCTGCTCAGTGATCTGCGCTCCATGTTGGAAACTGCCGTTGACCTTGAACGAGCAGCCCTTTTCCCCGACCCATCCGATGATGCCCGCTTTGCCGAAGCGTTGCTCGATGCGCTTCCTGATGATGTGCCACGTGCTCTTACTGAACTCAGTCAATATTCGTGGCGCTCGCCAGATGCGGCAGAGGTGTTCAGACAGATGCAGGAGCGGTTGCGAAGAGACGTGATCGATCAGCAGTTTGCTGGGCTCAGCCAATCTGCACAGAACATGTCTGATCCGCAGGTGCAGGCCGAGATGGCAGCAATGATGCGTGACCTCAACGCGTTACTGGAGGAACACCGGGCCGGCACAGCCACGGATGAGGACTACCGCGAATTCATTGACAAGCACAAGGACTTCTTCCCTGATGCGCCCGCCACTTTGGATGAATTCATCGATGAGTTAGCGCGGCAATCAGCTGCAATGGATCGAATGCTCGCGTCGATGAGCCATGAGCAGCGCGCTGAACTCTCCGAAGCAATGCAACAAGCGCTCTCTGACATGGGCCTGCAAGACGAGATGGCGCAGCTGCAGTCCCACCTTCAGGCGCTCCGGCCCGAGTTTTCGCGCCAGCCTGGCCAGGGTCTGACCGGGGATGCATCACTTGGCCTCCCTGATGCAACGCGCGCACTAGCTGAACTGGGCGATGTGGAATCGCTGATGTCTGAACTGGCCGACGCTGAAGCCATGAACGATTTATCCCAACTTGATCTAGATGCCGTGGAAAGAACCTTGGGGCGCGGGATGCGCGATGACCTGCAAGCGATGGAGCAGATGCAGCGCGATTTGGCCGAGCAAGGTTTTCTCATTGGCGAAGGTGACAGCTTGCGGTTGAGCCCTAAAGCGATTCGTCGAATCGGGCAATCGGCGCTGCGCAGAGTTTTCGACCAGATCAACGGCTCGGAGCGCGGCGAGCACGACAATCAGCGCGCTGGCGCATCGGGTGAACCCACCGGCACGCATCGGCCGTGGCGATTCGGCGATGATGAAGCCATCGACGTGGTGCGCTCTGTGCAAAATGCCAGCCATCGACGTTTAGCCACCGGGTCTTCGGTACTGCTCGACGCGGAGGATTTTGCTGTCGCGGAAACTGAAACCGTTACCCGTGCTGCAGTTGCTCTTCTCGTCGACCAGTCGTTTTCCATGGTGATGAACGACACCTGGAGTGCTGCGAAAACTATGGCGTTAGCTTTGCATGCCTTGACCGCTACCAGTTACCCACTCGATGCGTTGCAGGTAATCGGGTTTGCGAACCTGGCCAGAGTGGTTGACCCGATGGATATTCCGGACTTAGAAGCGAGTGAGATTCAAGGCACGAACCTGCAGCACGCGCTGATGCTTGCCGGCCGTTTCCTTGATCGGCATCCTGGATCGCAGCGGATCGTGATGGTCGTGACCGATGGGGAACCAACCGCGCACCTTTCCGGAGATGGTGGCTGGTGGTTCGACTGGCCGCCGAGCCAGGAAACGATCAAGGAAACTGTGGCGCAGGTCGATGCG
>JBIISH010000128.1:0-5463 GCA_044341115.1 Candidatus Nanopelagicales bacterium | reverse complement strand
GCGTTCGGCTGAGCATCCCAGCCAGCTGTACAAATGGACTTGGGATCAAGACCTTGTCCCTTGATCGCCTGTTCAACACCGACACCGATGTTGTCCGTGCTGCTCAAGATTCCCTTAACGTTGGGGTTGGCAGTCAATGCAGCGTTTGCGAGGTCAACAGCTTTCGCTGTGGAGAGATCCTCGTCAACAAGAGTCTGAACTACCTTGACATTGGGGTTATTCGCCAATGAAGCGTCCCAGCCCATTTGCTGAAGTTGCACAAAGGAGATCTGGGGTGGCCCTGTGATGAGGACAAGCTCGCCCTCGCCGCCCATGCAATCAATCAGGCGATCCAATGTCTGGGTGGCGTAAGAAACGAGGTCTGGACCAACAAAACCAGTCTCGAATTCATCTGCCACCTTGTTAGCCGCGGAGAAGATCGGAATTCCAGCAGCTGTCGCACTCTCGTAGGCAGGCACCATGGCATTGGCGTCAACCGGCGATGCGATGATGGCATCGACTCCGCTAGTGATCATGTTTTCGATCTGATTGGTCTGCTCCTCAGCGCTTCCGCCTCCGTCAGCAAAGATGATTTCCACGCCCAACTCTGCAGCGAGGTCATTCACGCCTTCAAGCATTTCGACGAATAGAGGGATCTGCTGGGAGTAGAAACTCACCCCAATCGTGAGTGGCTCTCCTTCAGCAGCTGCTTCGGCCGCTGAGGTTTCCACGGCGGCTACCTCTTCAGCTGCTGAGGTTTCCGCGGTTGATGCCTCATCCGTAGTGCTCGACGAGCAGCCGGCAAGCACAAGAGCCATCGACAGGGCCGCGATTGAACCCGTCCACACTCTTCTATTCTTACTTCGATTCATTCCTTGGACTCCTTCAGTTGAGTACTACATGGACACCGACGTGAAGCGACCTTGGCAAGGGTCACCTCCTTCTCCTGAGCGCCTCTGAGGCTGCTGCGAGGACGAAGACTGCACCGACCGCGACTTCCTTGAGCGCGTAATCAACGCGCATGATGTCGAGGCCATTTTGAACAACACCGATGAGGAGAACGCCAAAGAGGGTTCTCAGCATGGACCCTTCACCGCCGAGAAGGGACGTACCGCCGAGAATTACAGCCGCTGTCGCATAAAGGGTGAGAGTGGTGCTGATACTTGGCTGGCCTGCCTGGACGCGCGCTGTGAGTAGCACCCCCGCTAGCCCCGCACAAAATCCGGCTAAGGCAAAGTTTGTGATGCGTACTCGCGCCACGGGCACACCAGAGAGAAATGCCGCCTCCCTATTGCCGCCAACGGCATAGGTTCGAAGGCCGTGATTGGTGAAATGCAGGATGATCCCGCCCACTAGGAAAGTGGCTAGCATGAACCACACCAACGTTTGCAAACCTAAGAAATTCGTGGTGGCCAAAGCCGCAAAATCCTCGGGCAGCCCAGACACGGTGAGGCCATTGGTAAACCACAAAGCAAGTCCGCCTGCGATAACCCCCACGCCGAGTGTCGCGATGAATGCTGGAACTCGAAGAATCGCAGACAATACGCCATTTATTAATCCGATGAACACCCCGCAGGAAAGGCCGAGAGCGACTCCCAAAACCCAGTTTCCTGCAAACCAATTCATGGTTGCGATTGCAGTTATCACCCCCGACAAGGCAACGTTCGCTCCGATCGACAGGTCCAGATCACCACTGATAATCACCAATGTTGCACCGACAGCGGCGATGCCTAGGGTTGAGATTTGCAGCAAGATTTGGGCAAGGTTGCGTGAGCTAAGAAACACCGGCGAGGCTACGGACAAGATGACCAACAAGATGATGATGATCGCTGGCACAAAAGCTGCATCAAACGAGACCCGCGGCTTTCGCCGGCGAGCCCTGGCATCTGTTGCGATAACCGTCGATGTTTCAGTCATTGGAGACTCCCTGCTTCTCGTCACGATCGATCATGGCCGCCATAGCTTGCGCAAGTTGGCTTCGGGTTACAGGATTTTCACTGTTGTTGACGAACTCGGCCACGATTTCGCCAGCGTGAACCACATAGATGCGATGGGCAATATCTCTGACCTCATCAAGGTCAGAGCTTGAGAAAAACACTGACCCACCGGACTTTGCATAATCAACAAGGTAATCGTGAATTTGAAGGCGAGCACCGATGTCGACACCCTGGGATGGCTCCTGAATCACCAGGAAGGTCGACTCGCGGACTTGCCAGCGACTCAAAACTACTTTTTGCTGATTTCCACCCGAAAGTGAACCGACTGGCTGATCTGGAGAAGTCCAGCGGATGTCAAAGGTCTGTTGACAGGAAAGTGCTGCGCTCCGAAATGCATTACGGTGCACGAATGGTCCACCGAAACGTTTGAGGGACGGCAGCGCGATGTTTTCCGCCGCGGATCGTAGGGGCACAATCCCTTGGGCTTTCCGGTCATCACTGACAAAGCCGATACCCCTCTTCTGGGCATCAGCAGGACTGCGAAATTCAATTTCTGCGCCATCGAGAAGAATTGATGCTCCCTTGGGCGTCGCGACTGCACCACCTGCGACTTTCATGATGCTCGGGACACCGGAGCCGATTAAGCCCACTACGGCCACCAACTCTCGCTCACGCACAGAGATGTCAATCTCAGGTGAATCGTCTCGCAGAGTTAGTCCGCTCAGGTGCATGCGCACTTCACCTGGAGCATGGCTTGGGCCTCGATGCTCTTCAACAGATCTGCCCACAACGAGCTCTGAAAGTGCCTCTCGGGAGAACTGGGAACGGTCCAAGGTTCCGGCATATTCTCCATCGCGGAGCGCAGTAGCCCGATCCGCTACTTCGCTGATCTCCTGCAGCCGATGGGTGACAAGAATAATCCCCTTGCCATGAGTCCGGAGGCGATCGATCATTGCCAAAAGGCGATGTGTTTCTTTGGGTTCAAGCGCTGCCGTTGGCTCATCAAGGAACAAATATTCCGGATCCGTTTGGAGCGCTCGGGAAATTTCAACCAGTTTTCGCTCGGCCGCATCTAGAGAGCGCACTTCGCGTTGAGGATCGACCTCAATACCGAAGTTTGCAAGAATTCCGGCAGCCTTGGCATTCATGCGACGGCGCGATAAAAACCCGCCGCGGGAGACGTCGCCGACAGATGCAGCGCAGATGTTTTCTGCGACCGTTAACCGCGGAAAGAGCTGAAAATCTTGGTAAACGACGCCTATGCCAGCTAGTTGCGCCTCCAACGGACTTCGGAAGTGGAGGCTCTTACCGTTGACTACTATTTTCCCCGAATCAGGTTCCATCGCACCGGTGAGAATTTTCACCAAAGTGCTTTTACCTGCACCATTTTCACCCAAGAGCGCGTGTACCTCGCCAGCCTTGCATGTGAAATCCACTGCCTTCAAAGCGAGCGCATCACCAAAGGCCTTCGTCACCTGCTCAGCAGATAACGCCGCAGTACTAGTCATCGAACAGCCCTCCCTTGCGGAGGAGTTCCCATAACCGACCCGGTGATAGCGGGGTTTCGAGCAACATTCCGGCGATCTCTGGAACTGCCGCCGCGACCGCGTTCCCGATCGCGACAGGAGCAACGATGGTCCCTCCCTCTCCGACACCCTTCATGCCACCAGGAATGTGCGGCGCCGGAGTTTCGAAATGATCCATCACCAGATCCGGCACATCGCTTGCGAGTGGGAGGAGATAGTCAAGAAACGTCGTACTGTTTGGCTGGCCGTTTTCTTCATAAAGCACCTTCTCAAAGAGCGCAATCCCCAGCCCTTGAGCAACACCTCCCGCAATTTGCCCGTCGACAATTTGCGGGTTTACAACAACTCCGCTGTCGTGCGCAATCCAGTACCGCTCGATTTTGATCTGACCTGTATCAAGATCAACAACCACCGCTGCCGCATGGGTCGCGTACGGATAGCTGATGTTCGAAGGATCATGAACAAATTTGACTTCGAGATCAGGTGTCTCGCCTACCGGCAATTTCCAGCCCAGCCAGGAGTACTCGGCCAATTCCTCCAGACTTATGCCCACCGATGGATCACCTTTTATGCGCACTCGACCTTCGGTGATGACGAGATCCTGAACACTGGCCTCTAATCGGTGCGCAGCAATCCGCAAGATTTTTTCGCGAAGGGTCGTGGCTGCCGTTACAACTGCCCCTCCTCCGACTGTCATCGAACGGCTGGCAATGGACCCCGCAGCAGAGTAGGGCGCCTGGGCAGTGTCGCCCAGATGGACGCTCACCCTGTCCATGTCAACACCGAGGCAATCCGCGGCTAACTGGGCGAGTGTCGTTTCGATTCCCTGGCCCATCCCCATGACCCCAGATGAGACAAAAACGCTTCCATCCGGCTCCATCCGAACGATTGCCGTCTCATATCCGCCCAGACGAAAACCGACAATCTCCTGCATGACGCTTGGTCCGAGACCGGTGAACTCCACATGGGTAGCGAAACCTATGCCTCGCCTGATCCGCGGGTTTGTGTCGACGATGGGGGTGTACACCTGAACTCGGTCACGAACCATCGTGAGGCTTCGGCCATAGTCGCCAGAGTCATATTCTTGGAACGTCGGGGTCAGATGAGGGAGCTCATCTGAAGTGATCACATTGCGAAGTCGAAGCTCTAAGGGATCAACGCCCAGTTCCCGGGCGGCTTCATCGACGAGTCGCTCCCTGACCCAGGCCGCCTCTTGCATGCCAAAGCCTCGATAGGCACCCGTCGGTGTGGTGTTCGTGAAGACAGCCGAAATCCTCGCTCCCGCATTAGCTACGCGGTATGGACCTGGGAGCATGAGGCCAGAGACTCTGAACGGACCGGATCCAACATTGGAAAAATGAGCGCCCAGATTTCCCGTAACCTTGGTGTGGATCGCGAGGAAGATTCCGTCTTCAGTCATTGCAAGGCGGGCATCATGAACGGCGTCACGCGCGTGGCATGTCGCTATGAAATGCTCATTTCGATCTTCTACCCATTTGACCGGCACACCCAGCCGGATGGCGGCCAGACACGCCATGACTTCGTCAGGATAGAGGTGCTCTTTGGCGCCAAATCCGCCTCCGACATCACTAGATATGACACGGACCTGATCAACCTTGAGCCGCAAAACCAGGGCTAACTGGTCACGAACATGGTGTGGAGTTTGAGTCGACATCCACACAGTGAGAGTTTCTGTTCCAGTATTCCAATCAGCCAAAACCCCCCGGGTCTCCATAGGGCTCGGTGCGATTCGCGGAATTCTCAACCGTCGACTCACGATGAGTGGGGCTGCAGCCATTGCCGCTTCCAGGACATCAGGTTCATCCCCAATACTGAAATCCACAGCTAGGTTTGATCCGTGTTCTGGATAGAGCACAGGTGCACCTGCCTCGAGAGCGGCCAGCGAATCGGCCACTCCAGGAAACTGGTCGATGGTCATTTCGATTGATTCAGCCGCATCTTCAGCCTGGGCCCTCGAACCGGCAACAACGATCCCCAGCGGCTGGCCCACATACCGCACA
>JBIISH010000008.1:0-17727 GCA_044341115.1 Candidatus Nanopelagicales bacterium | reverse complement strand
CCATTGGTGGTAACTCCATGACAGCTCTCACCGTTATTGCCGGCGTTGTTATCGGCGGCACCTCACTCTTTGGCGGCATCGGAACCATTTTCGGCACCGTCATTGGCCTGCTTATTCCTGTTGTTTTACAAGCAGGTTTCATCATCATCGGCGTTGAGTCATACTGGCAAGGCGTCGTTATTGGAATCTTCCTAGTCGCAGCGGTATACATCGACGGAGTTCGTCGAGAAAGAGCCGTGCGCGGTTCAGGACGAAAACCCGGACGCCTCCAAGTCGGCGGCGTACAACTGGGAACACAACAGAAAGAAGGTAAGTAGTGAACGCAAAGTTGAAGAAGTCGGCAATTGCCGCACTTAGTGCGGGTCTGATTGCAGGCCTCACCCTCGGCGTTGCTCCTTCGGCAAACGCCGCCGGCGAGAACATCGTCTTCATCCAGGGTGTTAAGGGTGATGGTTTCTACATCACTATGGATTGTGGCATCAAGGCTGCAGTCAAGAAGGCTGGCGCCAACCTGAAGACCGTTGGCCCCGCCAAGTTCGACGCAACACTGCAAAAGCCGATTCTTGATGCCGTCGTGGCCACAAACCCCGACGCAATCCTGATCGCACCGAACGATGTCAACGCCATGCAGAAGCCGCTTGAGAATGCGGCCAAGAAGGGCATTGAGATCGTGCTCGTTGACACCACTGTGAAGAACCCGAAGTTTGCTGCATCGCAGATTTCTTCGAACAACTTCGCAGGTGGCCAGGAGGCCTTCAAGGCAGTGCAGAACCTGGTCCCAGGTGGCGGCAAGGTCCTTGGCATCGGCGTGAAGCCGGGCATCAGCACCACCGATGCTCGCGACGCTGGCTTCAAGGCAGCAGTTGAGAAGAGCGGTGGCAAGTTCACCTTCATTGGCCAGGAGTACTCGGATAACGAGCCCGCCAAGGCCGCACAGATCACCACGGCAGCAATCGCAGCCAACCCCGATCTGAAGGCAATCTTCGCCTCCAACCTGTTCTCCGCTCAGGGTGCAGCAACCGGCATCAAGCAGGCCGGTAAAGAAGGCCAGATCGTTGTTATCGGCTTCGACGCCGGTCCCGACCAGGTCAAGGCACTCAAGGCTGGCACCGTGCAGGCTCTGATCGCTCAGCAGCCCGCAACCATCGGTACCCGTGGCGTCGAAGAGGCCATCAAGGCCATCAAGGGCCAGAAGAACACCAAGAAGATCACCACCGGATTCACAATCCTCACAAAGGCAAACGTGGACACCCCGGCTGGTAAGGCCGGACAGTACCTGTCCAAGTGTGCATAGTTCACTAAAGCAATATTCGATGAAGCAATAACGGCAGGGGCCGTGCACCGAGAAATCGGTGTGCGGCCCCTCGCTTTGGGTGTTCGGAAACTAAATCGGCTGCGCAGTCGGTAGTAGCACCAAGTCACGAACGGTGAGGTGCCGAGGGCGCGTGAGCATGAACTCAATCGCGTCGGCTACCTCGTCAGAAGTCATTCCCCGCCCAGCAGCGAGTTCCTCATCGACACTTTGGTCGTGCACGAACCGCCCCCACAGTTCATTCAACACAATGCCGGGTGCGATCGCCATCAAACGATTTTCGGTGCCGATGATTTGTTGACGCGTCGCGTGCACAAAACCTTGGATGGCGTGTTTTGTTGCCGAGTAGACGGGTTCCCAGGAAATCGCCTGATGTCCGGACACACTGCTGGTGACCAGAATGTCGCCGGGGAGTGTGCCGGAGCCATCACCGGCGTAATGGCGCAGTGCCGCATGCACGAGATGCATCACCCCCAACACGTTTGTCGTGACGATTTCATCAATGGCGGCTGGATCAACAGACCAACCCGGATCTGCGAGATAAATGCCTGCGTTGGGAATGGCTATATCGAGTCTGCCGAAATGTTTGATTGCGGTATCAACAGCGTGCTGCGCGGTAGTGGCGAGCCCTGCATTGGCCACCACGAGTTGAGCCGGCTCGCTGAGCGATGCCGATACTTCAGCAAGTCGATTCGCATCGCGACCAACGAGAACAAGTCGCACACCGTTGCGGTCGAGCATCGAGGCGGTGGCCCTGCCAATTCCCGAACTCCCGCCGGTGATGATTGCGACTTTTCCGTGCAAAGTGGATTCCATGATTAGCCCATCTGTTCTGCCGCTGCGAGCAATTGCCTGCGTTCGAGTTCATCTGGTCTGCGATCAATTCGCTGTACGTCCGCGTCAGTGAGGTAGACCGGCCCACCAACCGCGAGCGCCCCCCACAGCACATCAGCAACTTTGCTCGCCATCTCGGTGGCAAGAAGAGCTTCACGCGTATTCGCGGCAAGAATGAACAGACCGTGGTTGCGCACATAGATGGCGCGCGGGTAGTCACCGTGTTCGCCAACGAAAGCGCGGAGTTGGCGTCGTACCTCTCGAGCCAAAGCCAAACCTGGATCAACGTAATCCAACAACAGTTGCCGCCGGCCGAGCATCACGATCTGATCAGGGAAAAGGGAGCCGGCAACGAGTGCCTCGGCAGAGACCGAGCACAGTATGCGATTCACGGTGATCGGATGCGTGTGTGCAATGCAGTCAGCTGCTGACTCGCTGTAGATCGTGGAATGTAAAAGCGCCTCAACGGATGGCTTTCGTGCGGCTGGATCAACCCGGCAGTCCAGGTAGGTGGCGGCAACTTCTGCATCCCCAGCGGTGGGATCATCGAGTAATTCCCTGAGCGGCTCCATCCGCACATGCACAAAGTCGGAGGGGCCAACATCAACCAGTGAGCAGCCAGAAGCCTTGACCCACATGGAATCCTCGGCTGAACGCACAGACACATTGCCTTCTGCACCAATTGCCCAGCCGCGCGCTGGC
This sequence comes from Candidatus Nanopelagicales bacterium, assembly GCA_044341115.1. GTDB lineage: Bacteria > Actinomycetota > Actinomycetes > S36-B12 > S36-B12 > CAIXFB01. The sequence goes on along the minus strand of JBIISH010000008.1, from coordinate 14,879 downwards.
ACGCCAAGTTCATGGCTCAGCGTGATGAGATCTGCCAACGGTTCAGACATGGAACCTTCCTAGATTGCGGAGTAGCCGCCATCAATGACGAGTGACTGGCCGGTCAGATACGTAGACGCTGGCGATGCCAAGTAATTCACCATGCCGATCAAGTCTTCGGGTTCGGCCATTCGGCCAACGGGGATCAACTTCTCCCATTGATCGCGCAGATCAGGATTGGCATCCATGAATTGTCGGGTCATGTCTGAGAGCGTGTAGCCCGGAGATAACGCGTTCACCCGAATACCAGCGGCCGCCCACTCCACGGAGAGTGATTTCGCGAGGTGTATAACAGCAGCTTTGGACGCGTTATAGGAAGCTTGGAACTGCGGAACATTGACGATGTGCCCAGACATCGACGCGATCAAAATCGCAGAACCACCACCACCGTGCTTGATGAGCCGGCGAGCCCACGACTGGCAGGCGAAGAATGTGCCGGTCAGGTTGATATCCATGACTCGGTGCCACTCCTCTGGAGTGACATCGATGCTGTCGCCCCAGATCGTGATGCCCGCAGCGGTCACCAAAGTGTCGGCAACGCCGAGTTCGAGTTCGGCTGCAGCAAACGCTGATTCAACTTGCTCGGCATCGCGAACATCCACCGCGAGGCCGATTGTGGCAGTGCCTGTCTCTGCTGCCAGTGCGTGTGCAGACTCGGCGACGTCAGGTAACACATCAAGAAGTGCGACAGACGAACCGGACTGCGCTAGCCCCCGTGCCATCGCATAGCCCAAACCGCGGGCGCCACCAGTGACAACGGCGGTAGGCACTCCTACTCCTCGATCAGGTAGCAGTTGTTGAGGAGGTACTCATCGATGGCGGTGGCGACTGAGGCTGGGTCAGCTCCGGCAATGGCAGCCTCAGCAGCTAGATAGGCCTCGACTGCAGTCACTGCGCCGGCGGGATCGGTTGCATACGTTGCGCACCAACCTTCGGCTGCCGGAGCATCTGCATATGGGTTGCCTTCGATTGGCCAAATGGTGTCCATGTAGGTGGTGACCGCAAAGCCGGCGTCGGCCATTGCCCCGGTGCCACCCTCAGCTGCAACTTCTTCCTCGACTGCGACCTCACCCGAATCACCAGCTGCTGCATCAGATGTGGAATCAGATGAACCACCACAGGCGCTGAGAGTTGCTACCGCAGCGAGGGATACGGCCGCAAAAGCCAGTTTGGAGGAGCGGAAAGTGCGCATGATGTGCCTCTCATAGTCGGGGGTGCCAGCCTACCTTCACTGAGCTTCGAGATGTTGCCTCAGCGGTGTTCGGCCGCGCGCCACGGTTTCATCGAGCCTTCTGGGAAGTAGCGCCGGATCTCGGGCATCAGTCGAATCAGTGACCGCCCCTCCTCTACCCCACGGAGTTGCCCATGCGCCTGCCACTGGATCACGGCGTTACCGACGGCAGCCGCTTCGACGGGACCAGCGATCACTTCTTTCCCGGTGGCATCAGCAAGCCACTGCATCAGCATGGGGATCCGGCTCCCGCCACCGACCACATGCAAGGTGGCCCGCGGTTTACCCAGCACCACCTCGATCTCGCGGGCCCGTTGGGCCACTCGCACCACGATCGCTTCGAGGATTGAGCGAACAACAGCCCCACGGTCGCCGTACCACTCTGACACCTCGCCCGTGCTCGTGATCCAGTTCGCCAGCGTGATGGGGCTTTGCCCCGGCTCAGCGAGTTCGGGAGCTTCGCTATCGAGTGCATATTTCCAGGGAGTACTGATGCGGGCGTCTTCGATGAGGTCTGCGAGGTCTGGACTCACTCCGTCTTGTTGCGCCCACCAGCGCCGACATTCCTCAAGAAGCCACATGCCTTGAAGGTTGCTCAGAAACCGCACGGTTCCATCTACCCCTAGTTCATGCGTGAGGTTGAGATCACGGGCGGCTTGCGTTGGCACGATGTCGGTGGCTTCCACACCGATGAGCGCCCAGGTTCCCAGTGAAAGAATCAGCGCCTCGTTGCGATCATCCAAGGGTGTGCCAACAAATGCACTCGCGGTGTCGTGGGTGGGTGCGCCAACGAGGAGCATGCGGCCAAGACGCGGGTCGAGGCTTTCGCCACGAATCAATCCTGGTTCACTCAGTGGCAAGAAGTTCGACGCAGGAAAACCAAGTGCGTGTAGCACCGATGGAGACCACTGCCGCGTGCGCACGTCGACCAAACTGCTCGTTGACGCCTGAGTCACATCGTTTGCCAGCACACCGGTTGCCCAATAACCAATCAAATCTGGCATGTGCAGCAGCACGGTGTTGTCGCTGAGTCGGGCTGCATTCTCGGCGGCGAGTTGATAGACCGTGTTGATCGGCATGCGGGCAATCCCGCACGTGTTGTACAAATCCGGCCAGGTGATGCGTTCTTCAACAATAGAAACTCCCCGGCCATGAAATGGATCGCGGTAGGAGTACACCGGACCAACATGTGTGCCGAGTGGCGCTGCTGGTTGCACAACGCCAAAGTCGACGCCCCAACTGTCCACCGCCCAGGATTGGGCTCCGCGCATTGCGGCTTCAGCTAGACCATCAAGCACCGCGGCATAAATCGTATTGATGGGCCATTGCCAGCGGCCTTCGTCGTTCTGCTCTGACACATACCGGAACCGAGAGACCTCGTCGAGCAACGGACCGTTATCTGTGAGGTCGACTGTCACAATGCGGCCACTGGTGGCCCCTAGGTCTGCAGCTGCAACGCGCATGGAATTACCGCAAGAATGCTGCGGAGACACCTGAGTCGACGGGCACGATCATTCCGGTGGTGCGCGAGAATTCGTCGGAAACCAACGCGGCGCAAGCAGCTGCAACGTGTTCGGGCAGAACTTCACGTTTGAGAATCGTGCGCTGGGCGTAAAAGGCGCCAAGGTCCTTCTCTTCCACGCCGTATACCGAAGCACGGTTCGCGCCCCAACCACCTGCGAAGATTCCAGAACCCTGCACAACACCATCGGGGTTTATTCCGTTGACGCGAACACCGTCTTCACCGAGCTCAACGGCAAGCAGACGCACCTGATGTGCTTGGGCGGCTTTCGCAGCACTGTAGGCAATGTTGGATGGACCAGCAAATACCGCGTTCTTGCTTGCGATGTAGATGATGTCACCGCCCATCCCTTGCGCTTTCATAACCCGCGCACCTTCCCTACTTACGAGGAAAGATCCGCGAGACATGACATCATGCTGAATGTCCCAGTCTGCTGCCGTGGTGTCGGCGAGTGGCTTACTTAAGGAAAGACCGGCGTTGTTCACAACAATATCGACGCCACCGAAGGCGAGCACCGTCTCATCAAAGGCGGAACGAATGGTTGTCTCATCCGTCACATCGATGTACACAGCGCGTGCGGCATCAGCATTTCCAATTTCTTGTGCGACTGCGCGTGCAGCATCAAGATCGCGATCGGCGATAACCACCACAGCCCCGTCGCGAGCCAACGTGAGTGCAATAGCTCTACCGATTCCGCTGCCAGCTCCGGTGACTAAGGCAACTCGTCCGGCCAGACGCGCGGGTTTGGGTAGGCGTTGGAGTTTTGCTTCTTCAAGTGACCAGTACTCGATACGGAACTTCTCGAAATCGGAAATGGGCGCATAGCTCGAAACTGATTCAGCACCATGCATCACCGCAATGGCATTGAGGTAGAACTCACCGGCCACGCGCGCGGTTTGGGCGTTTGTACCGAAAGAGAACATGCCAACGCCGGGAATCAAGATGATGGCAGGGTCTGCGCCGCGCATTGCGGGGGAACTCTCATCGGCGAAACTCTCGTAATAGGTGCGGTAGTCATCGCGGTAGTTCTGATGTAACTCGGCTAAACGATTGAGAACAGAATCCACCGGGGCATCCGAGGGCAGATCGAGCACCATGGGTCGCACCTTGGTGCGCAAGAAGTGATCAGGGCACGAGGTGCCAAGCGCTGCTAGGTCGAATAGTTTCTCCGACTCCAAAAACTCAAGCACCTCGGGTGAATCGTCGAAGTGACCCACCATGCGGTGATCTTGTGATGCGATACCACGCAGTGTGGGCGCGAGTGCGGCTGCTCGTTCCCGGCGCTGATCAGGGTCGAGTGGTGCGCGCGCAGGAACCTGGGCACCGAACGGGTCAGGTCGCCCGCGATCGCGCAGGAACTGCTCGGCAGTAGCGATGATGTGCAAGGAGTTGCGCTCGCACTCATCGGATGTGTCTCCCCACGCCGTTATGCCGTGGCCGCCGAGGATGCAGCCGATCGCCTGCGGGTTGGCCTCCTTGATGGCAGCGATGTCTAGGCCGAGTTGGAAACCGGGGCGGCGCCACGGAACCCACACCACGGTGTCTCCGAAACACTCGCGGGTCAACGCGGGGCCATCGACGCTGGTGGCGAGTGCAATTCCAGAGTCTGGGTGCAGGTGATCAACGTGCGCAGCAGCAACAAGTCCGTGCATCGCGGTGTCGATGGATGGAGCAGCCCCACCTGGGCCGTGCAAACAAAAAGAGAGCGCGGCGACCATCTCGTCCTCGCGGTCCTCGCCCGGGTAGACATCGATGAGTGAGCGCATGCGGCCCAGGTTCAGGACGGAAAGACCAGCTTCGGTGAGCGTGCCGAGATCGCCACCGGACCCCTTGACCCACATCACCTCAACATCATGGGAAGTGACCGGGTCGGTGAGCATCCCCTTGGCGGAGGTGTTGCCTCCTGCGTAATTGGTGTTGCGACGATCGGCACCCAAACGATGTGAGCGTTCGATCAGTTCAGCGGGTGCGGCCGCGGACTCACCCTCGCGTTGAATCACGCCATAAGCATAGGGAACGGGACATCACGGGCATTGACGGTTGGGACTGCCGGCCCGTCTACGGTAGGCATTAGTGATCACATGCGCGGGCGCGGAGGAGGGAATTCGGATGCGGGCAATCGTGTACGACCAGCCCCGGTCCTGGGTAGTGGCGGATGTCCCGACGCCGACCCCTGGGGCCGGTGAAGTCCGCGTCAAGGTCCTGATGGCCGGCGTGTGTGGCACCGATCGACACCTGCACGAGGGTGAGTTCGGTGCACGGTTCCCGCTGACGCCGGGTCACGAGATCTTCGGCGAGGTCGTCGCACTCGGTAGCGGCGTTCAGACACTGATCGAGGGCGATCACGTTGTGATGGACAACAGCTGGTCGTGCGGCCAGTGCGAGGAGTGCCGCCGGGGCATGGGGCACTTCTGCCATGTCTGGGAGTCGCAGGGTGTCAACCTGCCAGGTGGCTTCGCCGAGTACGTCGTGGCGCGGGAGGCGAAGTGCTGGAAGGTGAACGGCCTCGCTCCTGAATTAGCCGTCCTCGCGGAGCCGACCGCCTGCGTGGTCCACGGCCTGGACAAGCTGGCCATGCGCCCGGGAAGCTCGGTCGCCATCTTCGGTGCCGGCCCCACCGGGCTGATCCTTACGCAGTTGATGCTGGCGGCCGGCGCCTTCGATGTCACGGTGTGTGCCCCGTCCCCGTTCAAACTCGACCTTGCACGTGAGCGGGGTGCCACGCGAACGGTCACGACGCGTCGTGGGGATCCCTCCGCCACCGTGCGTGCGATCGCCGAGGTCGCCCCGAGCGGGTTCGACGTTGTGATTGACGCCACCGGTGCCATGGAGATGCTCGAGATCGCGATTCCGTTGACTCGCACGGGTGGGACCGTGCTGGTGTATGGCATGGTGAGTGAGGACGATGTCTGGTCTATCTCGCCCTTCGAGGTGTTCAGGCGGGAGATCAGCATCGTCGGCTCTGTGTCTCAGATCAACTGTTTTGACCGGGCCGTGGTCGCACTGCGCAACGGTGTGGTCTCAGGCGAGGGCCTTGTGACCCATCACTTCGGTTTGGAGGAGTACGGGGAAGCTCTGGCGGCCTCTGCGGATCGCGCCTGCATAAAAGCGGTGATCCTGCCGCACGGCGTATCGTCGTAGGCGAACAACACCAACAGCACCATTTACGCTGGGCAAAACCTCGATAAGGAAGCGATACCCGTGCCTGTTCCAGACCGAACCCGACTGAACGCATTGGTTGAGCGCGAACGCGCCACCTTCCAGACCCGCACCCCAACCTCGCGCGCTTCCTTCGAGAAGGCAGATCACCTGCTCGGTCGGGTCCCTATGACCTGGATGAACAAATGGTCGGGTGGGTATCCGATCTACCTTGCCCAGGCGCATGGCAATCGGATCTTCGACGTTGATGGCAACGAGTATGTGGACTTTGCACTTGGCGATACCGGTGCGATGGCGGGGCATTCCCCTGAAGCGACCGTTGCAGCGGTGCAGGAGCGCATCGGCGTCAACGGTGGGATCACCACGATGTTGCCTACTGACGATGCTGAATGGGTAGCCGCAGATCTCACCCGTCGATTCGGGATGCCGCTGTGGTCGTTTAGTTTGACGGCGACCGACGCCAACCGCTGGGCGCTGCGCCTTGCGCGCCTTGTGACCGGCCGCGACAAAGTGCTCGCCTTCTCCTACTGCTACCACGGCGCCGTCGATGAGACCTTTGTTATCACCGGCAGCAACGGTGAGGCTGATTTCCGTGGTGGCAACGTTGGCCCTGCCGTTCCGATCGCACTCACCACTCGAGTAGCCGAGTTCAATGATCTGGAATCTGTGGAGAAAGCTCTAGCGCACGGCGATGTTGCGGTGCTCATCACCGAGCCCGCACTGACAAACATCGGAATCGTGCTCCCCGAGCCGGGCTTCCTTGCCGGTGTGCGTGAACTGTGCGACAAGTACGGCACCCTGCTGCTCATCGATGAGACCCACACCATCTCAGCAGGCCCTGGCGGCTGTACCGAATTGTGGGATCTTCGCCCCGACATCTTTGTGATCGGCAAGAGCATCGGCGGTGGAATCCCATGTGGTGCTTACGGAATAACCGAAGATATGGCGCGCAAGATCGCGCAGCACGCTGAAGCAGATTTAGTAGACGTTGGTGGCGTGGGCGGAACCCTCGCGGGGAACGCGATGTCCACCGCGGCGATGCGCGCAACGTTGGGTGAGGTTCTTACCGACGCAGCCTTCGATCACATGATCGGTCTCGCCACGCACTTCCGGGAGGGCGTGGAAGATGTAATAACTCGACACTCACTGCCGTGGTCGATCGCGCAACTGGGTGCCCGCACGGAGTACCGGTTCGCAGATCCCGCACCTCGTACGGGCACTGAGTCGGCGGCCGCACACGATGATGACCTCGAGGAGTACCTGCACCTATTCATGGCGAACCGTGGGGTGTTGATGACCCCGTTCCATAACATGGCGCTGATGTGCCCGACCACCACTCTCGCGGATGTGGAACTCCATACCGCCCTTTTTGACCGCGCGGTTACCGAATTGATGGAGGCGTAATGAATGCAATTCCAGCAGCTATAGATCTCATCGGTCGAACCGCTCTGATCACCGGAGCAGGTGCTGAACTGGGCATCGGTTTCGCCTGTGCACGTGCACTTGGTGATCTGGGCGCGCGGATCGTGGTGACCTCCACCACCGATCGCATAGAGCAGCGCGTAGCCGAGTTACAGGCGGTGGGCATCGCAGCATCTGGTTTCGTCGCCGATCTCACCAATGAGCGTGAAGTCGATGCGCTGCTCGAGTTCGCCGGACACGTCGACATCTGCGTGAACAACGCGGGCATGGTCAGCGTGGGCGAACCGGGTGAAACCGGTGATGCCCAAAGTCTCAGCCTTGCCACGTGGCGTGCCGGAATGACTCGCAACCTCGACACCGCTTTCATGGTGAGCCGCGCAGTGGTGGGTCCCATGATCGAGGCAGGTTGGGGTCGGATCGTGAACGTCTCGAGTGTCACCGGACCTGTTGTTGCAATGCGAGGGCAGGCCGTCTACGCGGCAGCCAAAGCCGGGATGGTCGGACTAACCCGGGCGATGGCCGTGGATTCAGCCCGCCAGGGAGTAACCGTCAATGCGGTTGCACCCGGATGGATAGCCACCGCATCACTCGGGCCGCAAGAGGCCGCCGAAGGTGCGATCTGCCCGGTTGGGCGCTGCGGAAATCCCGATGAGATCGCCAGCGCCGTGGCGTGGCTCGCCTCGCCGGGCGCCGGTTACATCACCGGACAGGTGATCGTCGTTGACGGTGGCAATTCGATTTCCGAAGAGCACCTCAACAACTAGGCGATCACTACTGACCAACTACCGACTCAGCAGAGTTGGCGAGTTCACCCGCACATTGCGGTTGCCCTTCAGCGGCTTGCAGTTGCCATTGATGTCGCAGGACTTCGTGGCGCCCGCGGGGGCTTTGAAGACACGCTTGGGACCTTCTGACCACACCACCTGGAATCGATTGCCACCCTTTGTGAAGTTGCAGGTCACTGCCTTGTTGGGCTTCTCGTTGCAGTTCACATATGTGGCGCCCACGATCCAGTCCTGCAAAGTGGACAGCGCTTTTGCTGCAGGGGCCGCACTGTTCATTTGGATACCCAGGAGATCGTTCTCGGGCCCCCATGCGTACCAATACGCGGAGCTGATGCCCAGCCGCAGTGCATCGAGGTATGCCCGGGCCGCCCAATCTTGTGCCTTGCGCCCGGTTATGTCTTGATCGGGGTTAGCTGGACCCGGGCCGGCCAAACCGAAGTTGAGCTCGGTATCCCAGATTGGTAGGTCCGGAGCTCCGGCCGCGCGCAGCATGTCGATGAAGGCATTTGCAAGGGCACGACGATCCTTCGGGGTACCCAGGCTTGCCGGGTAGGTGTGTGCGGTGAAGACGTCGACCGGCCAATCGCGCTGTTTCAACTCGTTAAGGTACTTCGGGTAAAAGGCCTTGAACGGCCCGCCGAGCCGGGTGCCGGTGCTCGGTGCGATCACCTGCGCTTTTGGATCAACTCTCTGGATGATGTCGTAGGCCCGCTTGGTCAGGGTTGCCATCTCAGCTGGGGTGCCAGTGAAGAACGTGGTGAGGTTCGCCTCGTTCCACGGTTGGTAGGAGGTGATGCGGCCCTTGTAACGGGTGACCACTGCTTCTACCCAGCGATCCCAATACGCAATGTCGGTGGGCATTCCCTGCTCGCCAGGTAGTTGCCCTGGATGACCTTTGGAATTGGGAGTGGAACTTGCCCACGCTGGGGTGCCGGCCAACACCATCATCATGTTGGTCATGCCGTTCTTCTCGGCGGTGGAAACTACGGTGTCGAGTTTGGTCCAGTCGTAGACCCCCGGGGACTTCTCGATGTTTGACCACGCGGTGCCAGAATCCCAGATCCGCAGTGCGCCGAAGGGAATTGTGGGCCAGGCCCCATCCTGTGATCCAAAGACGTGCATGCCAAAGAGGGAATCTTGGACCACGGTTCCGCGCAGGTCAGCAGCGGAAGCGGGTGCGGCTGCTGGGATGACCAGTGCAGCGGAGATGGCAGCGGTAATGGCGAGTGAGGTGATTCGGCGCATTAGTCCATAGTGCCACGGCCCGATCGGTACAAGGAATCTGCACCTGCGCGGCGTGGGGCGGCCACCTAGGCTGTGTTCGTGCCGACCCCCAAATTGCGTCCGGATATCGATCAGTTGCCTGCCTATAAGGCGGGGCAGCGTCCGGCGGAACGCGACGACATCACCACCTACAAGGTCTCCAGCAACGAGAACCCGTTTGATCCGCTGCCCGGGGTGGTAGAGGCAATTGCGCGTGCAGCCGCAGATACGCACCGGTATCCGGACCCCTTCAGTCGCCGGCTGGTCGATGCGCTCAGCGCGCACTTCGACGTTGATCCAGATTGCATCGCGCTGGGCACCGGCAGTGTGGCCATCTGTGGCCAAATAATTTTCGCGGCATGTGCACCGGGTGATGAAGTGATGTATCCCTGGCGCAGTTTCGAGTCCTATCCGATCTGGACCCAGATGGCATCAGCGAAGAGCGTCAAGGTGCCGTTGCTACCAGATGAGCGGCATGACCTTGAAGCGATGCTCGCAGCAATCACCGACCGCACCCGAGTCATCTTCATCTGCACACCGAATAACCCCACGGGCGAGGCGGTCACTCGCACGGAGATCATTGACTTCCTCGATCGGGCTCCCTCCGATGTGATCGTGGTTATCGACGAGGCCTACGTCGAGTTCAGCTCGAGCGCGGACAAGGCCGACGGCATTGACATCAGTCGCAGCTACGACAACGTGATCGCCCTGCGCACCTTCTCCAAGGCATACGGACTCGCGAGCCTGCGCGTTGGATTCGCGGTGGCCCACCCTGTGGTGGCTGAAGCGCTTCGTAAAACCGCGCTGCCGTTCGGAGTCTCCAGCATCGCTGAAGAAGCAGCGATCGAGTCACTTCACCGCGAAGCGGAGCTCTTTGAGCGCGTCGAACATCTTGTGCAAGAACGTGACCGAGTCTGGAACGCATTCGCAGAATTGGGTTACCCAATACACCCAAGCCATGCGAACTTTGTGTGGCTGCGGTTGGGTGATCAGGCCCTTGAGTTCACTGCGGCTTGCGAGGAAGAAGGAATCACCATCCGACCATTCGCCGGCGAGGGTGTAAGAATCTCGATTGCAGAGACGCCTGCAAATGATCGCGTTATTGAGATTGCGAAGAAGTTCAGATTGTCTCTTCAATAAACTGCGGCTTTGAACGTTCACCAGAGACCACAAAAATGACGCCGGTCACCACGATGGTCACGCCGATCACAACATCGGTGCTGAATGTTTCACCGATGATCAGCCAGCCAAGGAAGACAGCAACCACCGGGTTGACGTAGGCATACGTGGAGACCAAAGACATCGACGCATTGTCGAGCAGCCACACGTAGGCGGCGTAGGCCACTACGGAGGCGGCGGCCAAGAAGATCCAGCCATATATGGACTCGTTGGAGATGATGGTGAAATCCCATTTCTCACCGAAGATCAGACCGATCACGGTGAGGAAGATGCCGGCACTGAGGAGTTCGTAAAACGTTGTGGTGAATGGGTTTTTTGGCAATTCATAACGCGACGAGCGCCACGAGAAAAAAGCCCATGAAAGTGAACTCATGGTGATCATGACGGACCAAATGGCCACATCAAGATCAGTTCCCGAAACGGGGATGGTGCCACCAGGAACCAACATCAGAATTAAGCCGAACATTCCAATTGCAACGCCAGCAATGGTGAGTTTGGCGATGCGGTCTCCCGCGCGCACCCGAAAAATAATGATCCACAGTGGCATGACGGCAACGATTAATGCTGCAATGCCTGAAGGTACGTACTGTTCAGCGAGGGAGATGGTGCCGATGCCCACGCCGAGCAACATCACGCCCAGGATTGCCGTTGATCTGAATTGCACCTTGCTGATCTTGAAAACTGAGGGCCCTTTGAAGATGAGTAGTAGGAGCCCCATGACCACAGCTGCTGCTAAGAACCTGGAGCCGTTGGCCATGAGCGGCGGCATGGTCTGCACCACAAGTGCAATGCCGAGATAGGTCGAACCCCACAGAATCCACAGAATGATGACCGGGCCCATCAATTGCGCGGTAGGTGCCTGCACCACTCCACGGATATCTGCCCCAGCCATGCGGTCACTCTGGCAGATGGTGCTTATGCGTCAGAGGTGAGGTGCATGATGGGGGAATGAGTGGAGAACTGGACCGGGGCCTATTTGCGGCAGTGATTGCTGTGGCAGCCGGTCTTGAACTGAGTTCCACGTTGAAGCGGATTGTGCAATCTGCTGCTGATCTTGTTGATGCGCGTTACGGAGCCCTTGGTGTTTTGGATGCTGACGGCAAAGTCGTCGACTTTGTTCATGTAGGGATGTCAATCGAAGACGCAGAGGAACTAGGTGCGACCCCGCAAGGCAAAGGCATCCTGGGTCTGTTGATAGACCACCCGGTGCCACTGCGTTTGGAAGATCTTTCGAGGCACCAAGCCTCCGTAGGTTTCCCCGAAGGACATCCACCGATGAAATCCTTCCTTGGGGTGCCGGTTCGGGTTCGCGGTGAAGTGTTCGGCAACCTGTATCTCACCGAAAAGCGATCAGGTGCAAACTTCACCGCTGATGATGAACGCACCGTGATGGCACTTGCCGCCGCTGCAGCGGTTGCCATCGAGAACACCCGCCTTCACGAGAAGGCGAGCAACCTTGCAGTGTTCGAAGATCGCGATCGCATCGCTCGTGATTTGCACGACTTGGTGATTCAACGGCTCTTCGCAACCGGGATGATGCTGCAAGGGGTTAGTCGCGTGGACGGTGTGCCAGAAGAGGCAATCACCCGAGTATCAAATGCTGTAGATGAATTAGATGAAACGATTAAGGAAATTCGTCACACCATTTTTGCGCTGCATGAACCGCTAGTTGGGCCTGACTCGAGTGCTCGCGGGCGAATCCTGACTGAAACCGCGCAGGCTTCAGCGATGTTGGGGTTTGATCCGTCGGTGCGTTTTGTGGGTGCACTCGATGCAATGCTCGATCAGTTGAACACAGACCAATTGTTAGCAACAATCCGCGAAGCCCTCGCCAACGTTGCCAAGCATGCCCACGCCACAAAGGTCGATGTCATCGTGCAGATGGATGGTTCGGAGGCAATTGTGATGGTCACCGATGATGGCATCGGAATTGATGAGTCAGGTCCCGCTCACCAATCAGGGATCGCAAATCTGTCAGCACGGGCTCAAGAACGAGGTGGTTCCTTCACGATTGCGCGCGTTAAGGACGAAGGCGGCACGCGTGTGGTCTGGAGAATTCCGGTTTAGCTCTTGCCGTTATCGGCACTCAGCCGTGCCGCGAATGCAGCTGCCTGAGTTCTACGCTCCATTCCCAATTTCACAAACAGGCTCGATACGTAGTTCTTGACGGTTTTCTCCGCCAAGTGCATCTGCTCACCGATTTGCCGGTTGGTCATGCCTTCACCGATCAACTCAAGAATGCGTCGCTCCTGTTCGGAGAGTGCGTCCAACCGAGGATCGTGCCCATCGCCATTGCGCATTCGTTCCAGGACCCGGGCGGTGGCAACTGGATCGAGCAAACTATTCCCGGCGGCCACCTGCCTGATCGCTTCAATGAGGTCGTTGCCGCGAATTTCTTTCAGCACGTAGCCCGATGCTCCGGCCATAATCGCATCGAAGAGCGCTTCATCATCTGAGTACGAGGTGAGCATGAGTGCTGAGACTTCGGGCATCGCTGAACGAATTTCCCGGCACACCTGTACTCCACTGCCATCGGGCAAGCGAACGTCGAGAACTGCAACGTCAGGCCTGGTGGCCGGGATACGCACGAGGGCATCGTGGACAGAGCCGGCCTCGCCCACAACTTCCATGTCTTTTTCTAGGCCGATCAGATCCGCCAGACCCCTGCGCACGATCTCGTGGTCGTCGAGCAGAAAGACGCGGATGGGCTCCATAACGGTGATTATGCCGCGCGGACTACCTTTGTTGCATGACGTGCAAGATTGCTCTTCTACAAATTGACTGTTCAACCTCAGAAGAGGTCTCGGCGCGGGTTGCCCGGGTGCTCGCTATGACGGCCGAGGCTGCCGCACAGGCCGATGTTGTGGTGCTCCCAGAGTTGTGGAACACGGGTGCGTTCAACATCGATGGTGCGCGCGTGAACGCTGAACCCATCGACGGTGAACTAGTGAGCGCGTTGTCTGCAATTGCCCTGGCGCACGGCGTCTGGTTGCACGGTGGATCTTTCTGCGAACGCAGCGATGCCGACGAGCACTTCAACACCAGTGTCGTGTTCGCACCAGATGGTGTCCTCGTCGGCTCATACCGGAAGATCCATCTATTCGGCTTTTCCGAGGGTGAGACCACCCTCATGACCGCAGGCGAAGAGTTGCTCGTGGTCGACACTCCACTCGGACCCACCGGCATCGCCACCTGTTACGACCTGCGCTTTCCTGAACTCTTCCGCGCCCTCACCCAGGGTGAGGCAACCGCGTTTGTGCTCGCATCAGGCTGGCCGGACAAGCGGATAGCGCACTGGGATGCGCTGCTTGTGGCGCGTGCGATTGAAAACCAAGCGTGGATGATCGCGTGCAATGAAGTAGGCGACCAGGACGGCGTGATCCTCGGCGGTCACAGCACCGTGGTCAACCCCAAAGGCGAGGTGGTTGCGCGCGCCGGAACCGCTGAAGAAGTGCTCTATGTGGACATCGATCCTGCGGAGGCAACTCGCTGGCGCGCCGACTTTCCGGTGCTCAAGGACATTCGTCTCACCTAGGAGCGCGATCTGGTTCCACCACGATCACCGGATTCTTGGTTGGGTCTAGCCAACTCATGACTTCTTTCATCACGGATCGATCGATCGCGATGCAACCGGCTGTCTTCTTGCCGTTGTCAACGTGCAAGAAGATACCGCCACCGCGGCGTAGATCGCCCGGTTGGTTGGTCACTCTCACCCCGTTTGGCTTGGTGCGAATCGGACCGGCGGGCAGATTGAAATCCATTACCGCCACGTAGTCGTACTGGTAGCCGTAGTCCCACAGCATCTCGACATAGTTCCCGTAGGGCTTCCACGATTTGTTTACCGACTGAAAAATGTTGTAGGTCGACGGAACACGCGGGTTGTAAGTCCATGCATCATTTCGATCGACGCGGATGTAATCCACGGTCGTGCCCGGATTCTTCGCCCGGCCAAAAGCTGATGTGATCGCGAACGTGCCGATCGGGGTGGTGCCAGTGCCCTGACGGCGAGCATCAGCCTTAACCAAACCGCCGTACCCGAGTTGCGCGCGCGTATTTCCCTGCACGATTTGCCAGTTATCCCCGCGCTTTTCATACGTACGCAACGTTCCTGCAGTCGATGCACGATCTGGCGCGGTCACGATGATCACCTGATCGGACTTCTCGATGCGATCAAGAATCGCGGCATCACCAGGGCTTGCAAGTGCCGGTGATGCAGGCAGCACAGCAACCACACCAATAGCCAGGGCGAATGAGCTGAAGATTGCTACGAAACGGCGAG
>JBIISH010000025.1:0-11824 GCA_044341115.1 Candidatus Nanopelagicales bacterium | reverse complement strand
AGCTCACATCGGTAACTCTGCCCGCAAGCCTGCAGACAATTTCAGCACGAGCCTTCTCGAACAATCAGATCCCGTCAGTGACGGTTCCGCCAAATGTTCTGACGCTGGCATCTGATGCTTTCGCCGAGAACACGAATGGCGGTGCATCAGCATCTGCGCAGCTGACTTTCATCCCACCGACGTTTACGAACCTGAGTCCGACCGCGGGCGTAATCGGTACCGCCTACTCCTGGACGTTTGCGGCGAGTGGAGCATTACTGAGTGTTAGCAGTGGAGCTCAAGTAAGCGCCATGAGCGGAACCTTGCCCGACGGATTGACCCTGGATTCGCAAACCGGAGTTCTCGCCGGCACACCGACCACTGACGGCACGTTCACCTTCAGCCTTACTGCCACAAACGCAGGGGGCACCTACCCCTCAGACCCAGTCACCGTCGTCATCACCGGACGCTCGGGCAGCGGTTCCGGCGGAGGTTCGGGTAGCGGTTCGGGTGGTGGTTCGGGTAGCGGCTCAGGTAGTGATTCGGGTACCGGCTCAGGTAGCGGTGCTGTCATCGTTACCCCAGTAGCGACAGTTACCCCGACCTTGCCGGTGTCGGGAACTCCGGCGGTGAGCCCGGTTTCCACGCCTAGCACTTTGGCCTCGGTAGCTGTTCTGACGAGCACTGCTGCCGCAAAAGCCACGGTGGTCGAGCTCACCCAGCCGGTATCCACCAACGCGAACAATGCGCCGAGCGTCAGTGTGATCTCCGGCGCTGCGGTTGCTCCGGTGGCTCAGGGCCTTCCCGCGAGTTCCACGTTCACCGCCTCGGTCAGCCTGGCGGGTCGTGGTGCGAGCGCGCTCGGCACAACGAGTAGCGATGTCACAGGTCGGGCAACGGTGCCTGCGTTCCAGGCCACTCAGGCGGGCGTCTACACGATCTCGCTGTCTGACGGCAAGGGCAACACCTACTACCTGAAGATCCAGGTAGCGGCCGCGCCGTCAGGCGTGGGTCTGCCTTCGGACGCTGATGCAGCCACAACAGTGCTGGTATCGGTCACTGCGCCGGTGTCAACCAACGCAGCTAACGCCCCAACGGCTAACGTGCCCGTTGGAAGCCCGGTGGCACCGGTCGTTGGCGGGCTACCTGCGAACACGGTCATCAACGTCGACATCAGCTCAACAGGTCAGACTCGTGCGAAGACCACAAGCTTCGTACGAATCGGCTCGAGTCGTACGAACGCCAAGGGCCGCATGAAGCTGCCTGCGTTCAAGGCGTCACGCGCAGGCACGTTTATGATGCGCATGACCACACCAGCAGGCAAGGCCTACTACCTGAAGGTCAAGGTGACGGCGAAGACGACGACGGGCGCGTCGATGAAGTCAGCGAGTACTGCGGGCATGAAGCCGGGGAAATCCACGGGCAAGCAGGGCTAGATGTCTTTATACCCAGAGTTCGGCTGGTCGAGTTCGGATCGTGATCGGCTAGCCGAACTTTGTCGACTTCATGAGTGCGGCGGAAGGGCGTCCAATCCACTTGCCGAACGGCGGCAAGGGCGGATTCGTCTGCAATCGGTCCGTCCCCGAGTACGGGAACTGACTCCATGCCCTTGAGGGATTCACTCCCATTTGTATACACGTGTATCCCCCTTCCACCTAGATGCCATCAAGAGAGGACGATGTGAGCATGCCTCGCGATACCCGGGTTCTCTACGTGGAGAACGACCCTGTGCTGCGATCGATGATGACCGCGCTGCTCGCGGGGCTTCCCAGTATCGAGGTCGTCGCCTCAGTGGGTGGGTCGGCCGAGGCGTTGGCCTGCGAGGAGCGGTGTGATGTCGCTCTTCTGGACTGGGCGCTGGGGCCGGAGTCACTGAACGGGGTTCAGCTCGGTCACGCGCTGCGCGAGCGTGACGAGAACGTCGGCATCGTGATCTTGAGCCAGCACTACGCCTGGGATTTCCATGGCGTGAACGGTCGGGTGAGCATGGGCTGGTCGTATGTCGAGAAGCGGGCCGACATTGACAGCGAGTATCTGGTCAAGGTGCTGAAGGCGACGGCATCTGGTCTTTCAGTGGTCGAGCCCTCGATCGATGAAGCGCAAGCGCCGCCGTCGGTCGAGCGGATGGGCCGGCTTTCGACGCGTCAGCGCCAGATCATGTCGCTCGCTGCCACAGGCATTGATGCCAATCTCATTGCCGAGCGCATAGGGCTGGCCGCGGTCACCGTTCGTAAAGAGCTCTCCGAGTGCTACCGGATTCTCGTTCCCGATGCTTCCCCCGGTATGGATCTGCGCACAGCCGCGGTCGTGGCGTGGATCGAGGGACGCCGAATGAATTCGATGGACGCATATGACGTCTAAGTGGTCTGCTGGGGCCATGCTCCCCGCCGTGCGCCGATTCTTTCTTGGGCCCTGGCCCATCCACGCCGGTGTGCTCTGGACGTTCTTTTCGGTGATGTTCTTGGGAGTCACCTGGCGACTGTTCGGAGCGCAGCCGGTGATCGCGGTAACTGGGCCGCTCTCTCAGCGGGTGTTGGCCATGCTTGCCATCAGTTTGCTTGGCCCCGGCCTGGCGCTGGTGCCCTTGATCGTCTATCGGCGCCTGCGGGCGAGATTCAGTGACCGGGCCATGGGCTCCGCGGAATATCTGCTTTCACTTGCGGGTGCCTGCGTGATTGGTGGGCTCGTGCTCAATTCGGTCCTACGGAATTCGGCCGATTATCAGGCGCTCATGAATAGTCCCCGCTTGCTCGACACTGCAGTGCGAGGCTTCGTTCCCATCTGGATCCTCAATGCCGTTATCGGTACTATTTTCTCTCGCATCCAGAAGGCATCCGACACGGCGCAAGACGCCCTGCAGACCGTCGTGGCCCAGCGCCGCTTGCTCCTTGAATCGGAAGAGCGCGTGCGCGGCCAGGTTGCTGCCTTTCTGCATGACCGAGTCCAGACCGATCTCGTGTCTATTGCCCTGCGCGTTCGTGCCACCATCGGGCAGACCCCTGAGGTGATGACGATGGAACTCAACTCGGTAATCACTGAACTCGAGCGGGTGCGCTCCCAAGAGGTGCGCAGGGCGAGTAGGCAGCTCAGCCCTAACCTCGGCACCGTCTCCTTCGACGCGGCCTTGCATGACTTGGCCGAGTCCTACCGGCCCGCGATGGCCGTCACGGTGTCGGTGAACGAATCGGCGGCCCGAGAACTGCAGCTGCGTGATCAGGTCACCAGAGCTACCGCGATCTATCGCATCTGCGAGCAGGGTCTGCTGAACGCAGCCATTCACGGCCATGCCACGGAATGCGCGATCGATGTCACCCGCACGCCAGATGACAAGCTCGTCTTGCATCTGAACGACGACGGCTTCGGGATGCAGGGTGACACGGTCACGCCCGGAATGGGCATGAGCGTGATCTCGGCGTGGGTCGAAGCACTCGACGGGCGATGGAGCCTGGAACCTGGATCTTCAGGGATGACGCTCACCGCAACATTCCCCTGCGCCTGACAGTGTTCGACACTTGCACAACGAAAGAGACCCAGGGTTGATCCCCTGGGTCCATTGCATTGTTGGGGCCTACGCTGACCAGCGCCGCCTGTGGCTCGCGGCGTCGTAGGGGTTTTGGCTCCGGTTGTGGCTCTATCGGATGAGTGATCAGGAGGCGAGTTGCAGGTGCATCAGTCGGATGTAGTTGTTATCGGTGCAGGTATCAGCGGGCTGGCTGTTGCTGAAGTTGTGCACCGAAGTGGTCGCACCGTCACGGTGCTCGAAGCCAGGTCCCGTATCGGCGGACGCCTTCTGTCAGATCCACTAGATCTCGGCGCTTCGTGGTTCTGGGATGGCGAGCGACGGGTTCGTGCCATGACCGATCGCTTCGGCATCCCCACGTTCCCTCAGCACATTGCTGGCGACGCGATGATCGACGAGCGAGACGGAGTGCATAGGTATCCGGGCAACCCGATTGACGCACCAGCGCATCGATTCACCCGTGGAGCTGCCTCATTGACAGATGCTCTGGCAGGGGAGTTGCCTGAGGGAACAGTGTTGGTGAATCAGCCTGTGACGGCGATCTCCGATGACCTGCTCGTAACAACAACAGAAGGTTCTTGGCAACCCCAGCATGTGGTGATCGCAGTACCACCGGCAGTTGCCGTGATGACAATCCGGCTGCCTGAATCTTTACCTTCGAATGTGACGGACATCGCCCAACGCACCCCCGTCTGGATGGGTGACACCGTGAAAGTTGTGGCGATGTATGACGAACCTTTCTGGCGTACCGATGGCCTTGCTGGTGCAGCGATCAGTCGTGTAGGCCCTCTGCATGAGTTGCATGATCTCTCCGGACCAGATGGATCGCCGGCCGCACTCTTCGGTTTCGCCCGCGCGAGTCAGGGCCAGTCACTTCGCGATGCTGACATTCGCGCGCAGCTGGCGCGCATTTTCGGACCCCGTGCAGGAGATCCTCGGAAACTCCAAATCGAGGATTGGTCGCGCGAGCAATGGACCAATCCTGGGGCAGATGCATCAGGATTGGTTCGGAGTGCGCCTGATTACGCACTCTTCGGCAACGCCGTGTATCAGCAGGCGCAGTTGGGTGGCCGACTCCATTGGTCGACCACCGAGACCGCGCCGAATTACGCAGGGCACATCGAAGGAGCACTTGAGGCGGCCGAGCGAACACATCAAAACATCACATATTGATGTTTTGATGTCCACAGGCTACGCTAGCCTCATGCGTACGACACTCACGCTTGACGATGATGTTGCGATGCTTCTCAAGAAGTTCAGCGAGGAATCCGGGCTCACATTCCGACAAGCGGTCAACCAGTCGATTCGTCGTGGGTTGATTCCTCAGGCTCTGGGAGAGTCGATCACGATCCCCCAGCCGCGATCGATGGGCAGACCCACGGTGGATCTCACGCAAGCCTTATCGCTCATTGAAAGCTTGGATGATGAGAAAATCAGCAGAAGCTTGAAGTCATCACATGATCGTTCCTGACGTCAATCTGCTTGTTCACGCCATGAATGCTCAAAGTGATCACCACGAAAGTGCATGGTCATGGTGGTCTTCAACGTGGAACGGCACTGAACACATCGGCTTGGCATGGTCTGTGATGATCGGGTATGTGCGCATCACCACACACCCTCGAATAATGCCGGTCCCTCAACCCTTTGACGTTGCCATCAATGATGTGCGGTCCTGGATGGATGCACCGATCAGTGTCATGTTGACTCCTGGGCCCGATCACCTGCACGTCATGGAATCGCTGATGGAAGGTGCAGGCCGGGGAGGTGACCTCACACCGGACGTACATCTTGCTGCGCTCGCTGTGGAGAACGGTGGCACCATTTATTCACAGGATGCTGACTTTGCCCGTTTTCTCGGGGTGCGCTGGATCAATCCCTGCGCCTAGGCCACCTCCACCCGACATCAACGTCTCACGCTCTTCTTTGAAACACGCAACGCGGCGTCTATTGCGCGGAGCTCTTTTCTTGTGCACCCACTGGCTTCCGATTCACTGATTCAGCGTGACAGACTCTGATCACAGGATGCAGACTTTGCTCGTTTTGAGGGGATTCGATGGATCAATCCATGCGCGTAGAGCAATCTGCTGCGCCCGCGACCTTGTTGGAATCAGTCGAAACTGATCTCACCACAACACTTTTTGCGTGGTCAGCCGCAAGCGTTGCAATCGGCGCCACCATTGCATTGGTGGGACGTCGCACCGACAATGAGCATCTGGTCAGTTTCGGTAGGCAAAGTGCTGCCTGGGGCGCTATTGATGCTCTGATTGCAGGCGGGGGAGTTCTTTCGCGTCGCCGTCGCGGTCCGTTGACGGTTGAGCAAGAAATAAAGAAAGCTCAAGGACTCCGCACATTGCTCTTGGTGAATGCAGCCGCAGACGTTGGTTACGTCGTTGGTGGTCTTCTCATAAGTGCGCGTGGGCGTAAGGGTCTAAAGACGTTGCGAATGGATGCTGGAGATGGCGCGGCAATTGTGGTGCAGGGCGCATTTCTTCTCGTTCTGGATGTGACTCAAGCCCGTCGGCTCGACTAACAGGTGCGATAACTAGTTAACGAATCCGTTTGGCGCCATTGCAACCTTGAGACTCGTAGTGTCCATACTCATGTGCATTGCGCGGTCAGCATCAGCGAGGGCGTACTGGTGGGTGACCATCTCCTCGAATGGGTAGCGGTCGGCGTGACGCTCCATCAATGTAAGAGCAGGTCCATAGCCGGTTGATGGATGATTCGTGATTCCAATGAGTCGAATGTTCTTGCTGCAGATGTGGCGGTGCACGTTGAGAGAAACTTCACCGGTGTCAGCGAAGTTGCCCATTTCGAGCATCATCCCGCCGCGCTTGAGCATCTCGATTCCTTCAACGAAGGAGCGGGGCGTGTTCGCCATATGCAAGACAACGTCGGCCCCCCGGCCACCGGTCAGTTCCTTCACGAGCGCGATGCGCTCTTCAGGGGTTGTCTGAGAAACGTTCATGGTGACGTCGGCGCCCATCCGCTTTGCGAAGGCAAGTCTCGTTTCACTGAAGTCTGTGGAGATGATCTGGCCGGCACCCATCATGTCGGCTTTTGCCACATGCAAAAGCCCGAGTGGTCCGTTACCGATGACCACCACGGTGTCGGCTGAGTTCATTCCTTCGTGAGACATGGAACTAAATTCTTTGAGCTTGTCGAGTGAGGCCGCACAGGCCATCAACTCGACAAGGACCGCTGCCTTGGGTGAGAGGCCCGAGGGCACCTTGTAGACGAAGGTGTCGGGTCGGATGAACATCTGCTCGGACCAACCGCCCATGAGGTACGGCCACTCCGCTGAAGAATAGGAGTTGCCATAGGCCCTGCTGTGCTCGCACCAGACGTAACCCATCACGTGCTTGCACTCATAACAGGTGCCGCACACCACGTCGGGGCACATTGCGATTCGGTCGCCCACCTTGAGTGGCTTGCCATAGAACTCGAGGTTCGCAGCAGCACCGGGAGTTATCTCGGAAATGATGCCGACATTTTCGTGGCCCTGGATGATGGGGAAAGGTGTGTCCGTTTCCGCGGGTGTTCCGGCGTATTGCTTCGTCTCACCTTGGTAGGTGTGCTTGTCGGTTCCGCAGATACCTGAGAGTTCCATTTCCATGAGCAGAGAACCATCGGGGAGTTTCGGACGATCAAATTCTTGAACCTCATAGCGGCCGGGGGCGACCAGAACGGCCGCTTGCACCTTTTTCGTCATGTCGCCACTGTAAACGAACAGTTCTACTCAAGTGGCCTAGCGGATAAAAATTAGGGGGAGCCTCCGGCTGGTGTTACCGGAATAAACATAGGCTGCCTCCTAAGGGTGATCTGGCATGGCTAGTCGGCGCTACGCTCAACTGTTGTAACGAGGGCACTGTGAATGCAACGATTGAAAGTCATTGTTAGTGGCAGGAGCCAAGGTGGAGCGTCCAGAGATCGTCAAGAAATACCTTGAAGCACTAGAGGCGCCCGTTGCACCTCCCAGTCTCGTGAATTTGTTATTCCTCACCCAAAGCCACGTAGCTACTTTTTCTTTCAGCAGCGTCGGGGTGCGCCTACAGAACGACCTTTCGTTAGACCTCTCCTGCATCTTCGAACGGATTGTTCGGGATAGGCGAGGTGGGTATTGCTTCGAACAGAACAGCCTGATGTTCGAGGTATTGCAAGAACTTGGCTACGACGTAGAAATCAAGCTGGCTCGCGTCATTTATGGACGTGACTACTTACCTGGACTGACCCATCGGGTCACCATCGTTACTCTCGATGATGCCGAATACGTCGTTGATGTGGGCTTCGGCCCAAATGGACCATCCGTTCCAGTTCCCCTTCGTGGCGGTGCGAGCGAAGATGGGAATTGGACTCACCGTGTGGTGGAGCACCGGCCGGGTGAATTCCACATGCAACAGCGCACAAAGGATGGTGGGCTATCGCTCTATCGATTTGATCTTGCACCTTACGGCTCCGGTGACTGCGAACTTGGTCACTTCTACTCGCACCGTCATCCTGAAGCTGTGTTTGTGAACAATTTAGTTGCATCTAGGATTCTAGATGGCGAGATTCGATCACTGCGAAATAAGAGTTATTTCATTATTCGACCAGATAGCGAAGATCGAATAGACATTGAGAGTGCTACCCAACTCCATGATCTTCTCACTCATGAAGTCGGTGTGATCGTCACTGCACCGGAGGCGGAGCGCTTATTCGCTGAGTTGCCTGAGCCCACATGAGCCCTGAAGCAAGATGAGCAAGTTGGGCCCACCCACCTGGTGAGGTGAGCGGGCCCAACTTCGTGAAGCGTTACATCAATTCGAGCGTCAGATTGTCTCGCAAGCAGCGGTGTAGAGATCTGCTGGAACTTCAGCGTCGCTCTCGCTCGTGCCACATACCTGAGCGGCATCCTTCGGGATCCAGAACTGGCCCTCTTGCTGGAAGATGAAAGCGGTCGGTGCCCCCTGGGGGCCATCGGCGGGAGCGTCCTTGGGTCCGAGCACGCCCACTGCAACTGCCCAGCCATCAGCACACATCAGATCTTCGATGGGCATCTGGTTTTCAGCGCCGAGTGCCTGAACGGCCTGATCGACTGCCGGCTGCACGGCTTCCTTGGTGCACTCGGTCATGCCCCCGACCATGGGTGATTCTGAGGATGTGGAGTCAGAGTCGCTGCTTGAGCAACCGGCCAGGGTTACCCCGGCGAGTGCGAATGCTGCGGAAAGTGCAAGTGCCTTACGCATGTGGAGCCTTTCGTTGTTGGTATCTAAGGTTCCCACGACAAGCCTGGATAACCGTCGTGTCAGCGTTGGTGTCGGTGATGGAAGAATCACATTTATGCCCCCATTCGATGTGTACTCACCCGATCCCAATCGATACGACGGGCGTATGCCTTACCGACGGACCGGTCACAGTGGTCTAAAGCTGCCCGCTATTTCCCTTGGCTTCTGGCACAACTTCGGTGATGACAAGCCGATCGAGAATCAACGCGCGATCATGCGTCGGGCATTTGATCTAGGGATAACCCACTTTGATTTAGCAAATAACTACGGACCGCCATACGGCTCAGCGGAGATCAACGCGGGTCGGATTTTGCGCGAGGATTTTTCCGGATTACGGGATGAACTCGTTATCTCATCCAAGGCCGGCTGGGATATGTGGCCTGGGCCTTACGGTGATCTCGGCTCGCGCAAATACATCCTCGCCAGCCTCGACCAAAGTTTGCAGCGACTGGGGCTTGATTACGTCGACATTTTTTATCATCACCGCCCCGACCCGGAAACTCCTCTTGCTGAGTCCATGGGTGCTCTGGCAACCGCTGTGCAGCAAGGCAAAGCGCTCTACGTGGGCATCTCCTCCTATTCGCCGGCACGCACCCTTGAAGCGGCTCGCATTTTGGCCGACCTCGGTGTGCCACTTCTGATTCACCAGCCCTCATATTCCATGTTGAACCGCTGGATCGAAGAGGGATTGCTCGATGCTCTTGCTGAAGTGGGTGCTGGCGCAATCACCTTCAGCCCACTTGCGCAAGGCATGCTCACTGATCGCTACGTCGACGGAATCCCGGAAGGATCTCGGGCGACCGAAGGTAAGAGCCTGAATCCTGATTCCCTCGTGACGGGGGAGACCCTTGATCGGATCAAGGGACTTGCTGCCATCGCCAAGGAGCGTGGTCAGTCCCTCGCGCAGATGGCGATTGCTTGGACGCTGCGCGATCCTCGGGTTACTACCTCACTCGTCGGTGCCTCTAGTGCGGCGCAACTCGAAGATTCAGCTGGTGCCGTGAAAAACCTCGACTTCAGTGCCGCTGAAGTTGCGGCCATCGATGTCCTTGCGATTGATACTCCCTCGATCGACCTGTGGAGATCACAATCTCGCTTGGGGTGATGTTCGGTACTGTCTCACCATGACAAACGCTCCGTTACGAATTGGTGTCCTAGGCGCTGCCCGCATTACCGACATGGCGGTGATCCAGCCAGCTCACAACATTGGCGCCGAATTGGTGGCGGTAGCAGCTCGCAGCAAGGCGCGCGGTGAAGCATTTGCCACCCAGCATGGCTTTGCCAAAGTGCACGAATCGTATGAAGACCTTCTCGCTGATCCTGATATCGACGTGATCTACAACCCGCTTCCTAATGGAATGCATGCGCTGTGGAACATTCGCGCACTGCGCGCTGGCAAGCATGTGTTGGCAGAGAAGCCATCTGCCAGCAACGCAGAGGAGGCGCGTGAAGTTGCAGCCGTTGCTGACGAGACCGGTCTTGTGTTCATGGAGGCCTTCCATCACGCCTACCACCCGGTCTATCTGCGGATGCTCGAGATCATCGCCAGTGGTGAGATCGGTGAAGTGCGCGATGTTGATGCGATGTTCGTGATGCCAGATCCTGGTGCGGATGATCTGCGCACTTCATGGGAGCTCTCTGGTGGTGCGATGATGGACATCGGTGTTTATAGCCTGCATGCGGTTCGCTCCATCGCCCGAGCAATGGGTGGTGAACCCACACTTATGGCAGCGATGTCTGCTGAATACGCACCCAAGGTTGATTCAGAACTAGCCGCTCGATTCCTACTACCCAACGGTGGATCCGCGATTGCTCGATGCGACATGTTGGCCCTCGATGCAGATCCATCAGTGAGTGAATACGACCAGTACCACACGGAGGTTCGGGTCCTGGGAACCAAAGGTCGCATCCTTGTTCCATCGTTTGTGCGCCCGCACGTTGATGGCAGCCTCACTGTGACTGTTGATGGCGAGTCTCGGATCGAGGATCTGGGCACTCGTTCCTCATACACATATCAACTTGAGGCTCTCACCCGTGCGATTCACGAGGGTGCAGATACCAACATCACTGATCAGCATGAGGCTGTTCGCCACATGGAGTTCATCGATCAGTGCTACATCGCGGCGGGCATGACTCCGCGGCAGCGAATGAATATCTGACAGAGGCAGGATGTAGCGGAGTTTGATCGACTAAGAAGAGGCACTTTCGTTTTTGGCTCTGCGGCTGAGACACAATGTGCCAATGCAGCCAGAGGTGAGCCGTCCTTGGCGCTCCTCTGGTGTCCGAAAAGCCTGGCGTCGGCTAGGTGATCCCTCCTCCACGAGTGCCCTGGTGGCCTGGATTTATGCCCCATTCGGATTTCTGGTGGCCCTCACCCTTGATCGTGTCATCTTTGGTGGTTCTCCATGGGAATGGCTGGGTATTGCAGGTCTGGGACAACTAGTGATTCTGGTCGCCCTGCCATCTCTGGGTTGGCTGCTGCACGGATTTGCCTCGATTCGCTTCTGGTCGCTGGGCACCCTTTCCATTTTCGTGTTGGCGACGGGTGCGCGAGGATTAGTGATGGACCTCACCGTCTCTGAATTAGGTGTTCCATCGACAGTGGATTGGACCCACTGGTTGGTGAGCGATGTCATCACCCAGGCCGGCTTCCTACTTGTGATTGCGTACCGAGTCTCGGTCCGGAAAGAACATGCGAATCGGATGAGGATGCTGGAAGGCGAACGGCGCGAGTTGGCTCGACTCGATCTCGGATTGAGTCAGAAGCTGATTGAGCTAGATGAACGGCTCGCGATTCAGATGGGCCTCACGGTTGAGCCGAGGCTTCGCGATATCGATAGCGAGCTACATTCCGTAGCGGCAGGTAGTGACCCGGAGCACCTGATTATGTCGTTGCAGAATTTTGTGGACGACGACATTCGACCCATGAGTCGCTACCTTTCAGAGCCGGTGAAATTGCCACCGATCACTGCTATTCCTGCGGCCAAGGGTGAAGTTGAGCGTATTTCTCTGCCATCAACCGTCGTCTTTTCAAAAATGATCTGGCCAATTCCAGCTGCCG
>JBIISH010000244.1:0-3269 GCA_044341115.1 Candidatus Nanopelagicales bacterium | reverse complement strand
GTTGGCCTCTTTACTTTTGGCCAAGTTGAATGGTTAGCGACATTGCTCGCGGCACTTATTTACGCACCGCTACTTGGCGTGATCATCTGGTTGATTCTGGAAACAGTTCGGCGGCTTTCAGGTGAGAGGCAGGTCCGACTCTGGTGGGGGGTGTTGCTCACAATTGTTCTCAACGCAGCTGTGGTTGCCATTGGTGCCGGCATAGTGATAGCTCTCGGTTCGCCAACTCCACCGTCGGCTCTTGCCCGATCGTTGATAGGTGGAGCGTTGATGGGAGTCCTGAGTGCTGCAGCGACAGTTACAGATGTGCATGAGAACCGCGGTGAGGAGATCCTGCGAAGGCACATTAAAACCTTGAGCGCCGCTATCAACGTTTCGAGGCAACGGCTCTGGGTCGTGCGCCGCCGGCTCGGATACGCCCTCCATGGTTCACTGCAAGCGGCCTTGTATGTCGCGGCCATGCGCTTGAGCGATGACAGGATTCCAAATGACGAGGTGGTTCGCTCTATCCGCGCAGATATTGGGGCAG
Source organism: Candidatus Nanopelagicales bacterium (assembly GCA_044341115.1). Lineage (GTDB taxonomy): Bacteria > Actinomycetota > Actinomycetes > S36-B12 > S36-B12 > CAIXFB01. The sequence goes on along the minus strand of JBIISH010000244.1, from coordinate 2,740 downwards.
CAGTCTCCAAGATCAAGTCAGGTACTGCTGAGTCAAGTGATGTCCTCCAGGCTTGTCGGGATTTGGCCAGTATCTGGGAAGGCACCTGCGTCGTGACGTGGGAAGTTACCCCCGAGGCAACTGAAGCCCTGACCGCTTCGCCAACAGCGAGTGAATGCGCAATTGAGGTTGTGGTGGAAGCTGTGCAAAATTCCATTCGGCACGGCAAAGCAGCCGAAGTGTTTGTGTCCATCACATTAACCGGGGACAGGCTCACTATGAATATTTTAGACAATGGCACGTCAATAGACGGGGTAGCCGGACTTGGCTCACGGATGATGGATGAATTATGTGTTCAATGGGCGCGGGTACCCCTAGGATCTGGCACACAGTTCAGCGCTGAACTCATGGTGGGTTAATCGCTTGGGAGAAGAGATGACCGACGAAAATCGAAATGAGCGCAGTGAGGTTCCACTGGGGGAGTTGCCCACTGATGTTATGTGGAGAATGGCACTGGACGGCACAATCGAATTCGTCAGTTCCGAGGTGTATGAGGTTCGAGGGATTTCGGCAGAGGAAGCGAAAGCTCAGATGCTGGAGCAAATACTGACTCCTGAATCGGCCAAGAATTCAGCGGCCTACATGCAGGCACTAGCCGAAGCGGCGAGCAAGGGTGAGGAGTTAATTCCATTCACCGGTTTCCTCACATACCTGCGCGCTGATGGCAGCACGTATGAGTGCGAGGTACAAGCGGTTCCTCAGGTTGGGGAAGACGGCACCGTCAAGCTTTTGGGCATCAGCCGGGGGCTGATCACCTAGTTCGTGAGAACCCTTGACACCTGCTTTACAAGAATCTACATTTTGTAAATCAGGTGTGAAGGGGGTCATGTGGCTATCTCAGAGAGCAGCGGCACGGTTTCACGTAGTTCGATGGAATCGTGGAAAGACCGCAAGCGTTTCTTGTGGCTTGTTGCCTTGGTCATGCCCTTACTTCCGTTCGCGGCTATCGGACTCTTCACCTGGACCGGGCAAGGAGTGTGGCTCTGGATCGGACCCATCGTGATTTTGGGCCTGGTTCCGGTTATTGATCTGCTCGCGGGCCTTGATCAATCAAATCCACCCGATCACATCATTGAAAGCTTGGAACAAGACAGGTACTACCGCTGGATTACCTACCTATTCCTTCCCGTTCAGTACGCCGGGTTCATTGCTGCCTTCGCCTTCATCGCATGGGGCGATCTTTCCGTTGCTAACAAGATCGGACTTGCGATCACTGTGGGCTTCATCGGGGGCATCGGCATCAACACCGCTCACGAGCTTGGCCACAAGAAAGAGAGCCATGAGCGTTGGCTAGCCAAGATTGCTCTCGCGCAGAGTTGTTACGGTCACTTCTACATTGAACATAACCGTGGGCATCATGTTCGAGTAGCTACTCCTGCTGATCCGGCGAGTAGTCGAGTGGGCGAAAACTTCTATCAATATTGGCCGCGCACGGTGATCGGTTCGCTGCGCAGTGCTTGGCGGTTGGAGTCGCAGCGGTTCGCCAGACGCGGTCAGCATCCATTCCGTATCGGTAACGACGTGCTCAACTCATGGCTGATGACTGCAGCTGTGTGGGCGGTCATGATGATCTGGCTCGGTGTGGGGATTTTCCCGTACCTGATCCTGCAGGCGCTCATTGCTATCACGCTCCTCGAAGCCGTCAACTACCTCGAGCACTACGGGATGCTCCGGCAAATCGTTGGCGTTCCCGGCAAGGAACGTTACGAGCGGGTCGATCCGACCCACAGTTGGAACTCCAACAACATTGCCACCAACGTGTTGCTCTACCACCTGCAACGCCATAGCGATCATCACTCCGCGCCTACTCGGCGCTATCAGTCGTTACGCGACTATGCCGAATCACCGGCCCTACCAACCGGCTATGCCGGGATGATCTTGCTTTCACTCGTTCCCTTCGCTTGGCGACGTGTGATGGATCCGCGGGTTGCTGCGCACTTTGCTGGTGACATGTCGCGGGCGAACATCAGCCCGCGCAAACGTGATCGAGTAGTAGCGGCGTGGGGTTATGGAGATGCGTCGTCGATCTCGGCTTGTGAGTCACGAGCAACGAAAGCCTCCGCCCACGCGAATATTGCTGCCGATGCATATCGTTGCCCCAGTTGCGATTACCGCTACGTCTTAGAGCGCGGTGATGCCCGAGAGGGTTTCCCGGCCGGAACTACCTGGCAATCGATTCCGGAGACATGGTGTTGCCCGGATTGCGGGGTGCGCGACAAGATCGATTTTGTCCCAGTGTTCGTTGCTGGTCGGTAAATCGATGACCGTTGAGACTCTTCGGCAAAGAATTGTCGACGCTGCTATCGCGCTGACTGCCGAAAATGGTTGGGCGTCGGTCACGATGAGTCAGGTAGCAGACGCAGTTGGCGTGAGCAGGCAAACCATCTATAACGAGGTGGGCACCAAACCGGCGTTGGCTGAAGCAATGGTGCAGGGAGAACTCACCAGTTTTCTGATTGTGGTCGAACAATCCTTCGATGCGCACCCGGTAGATGCTCGAGCGGCGATTGAATCCGCTGTGCTTGGTGTCCTTGAGTTGGCTCAAGGCAACACCTTGCTTCGGACGATCGTGTCTGCAACACATGGCTCAGCAGATGGAACCGCAACTGAATTGCTGCCGCTGCTGACTACTGACTCTGAGCAGTTGATTGCAGCGTCGTCGTTTGTGATTGCGCAGCGACTATCCACGTATCAAATGTCC
>JBIISH010000196.1:0-4103 GCA_044341115.1 Candidatus Nanopelagicales bacterium | reverse complement strand
GCTCGAACTGCAGATGGCTGTCGATGCGATCGTGCGACTTACCTTGAGTCATGTCATGTCGCCAGGTGCAACTCCACAGAAGACTGCTGCGCAGATCGGTGGCTTAGCGGAGTTGTTGCTGGCCACTCCGTCAGCGGAGTTGGAGGCCCAAATTACGGTTGCGGGGTCTCGTTAGTGCGGCTACACCGCTAATTGAGCCTCGAACTTTGAGGTGAGGTTGGAGGGGGAACATGAAGAAGGCCCAACCTTTCGGCTGGGCCTTCTCGTCGATCAAGTCGAATCAGACGACGCGAACCTTGTCGGCCTGGGGACCCTTGGGGCCCTGAGTGATGTCGAACTCAACTGCCTGGTTCTCATCCAACGAGCGGTAGCCGTCGGAGTCGATGGCTGAGTAGTGGACGAATACGTCCGGGCCGCCATCGGCCTGCTCGATGAAGCCGAAGCCCTTTTCTGAGTTGAACCACTTAACGGTGCCTTGAGCCATGATGCTTATTCCTTTACAAAAAATTCGCGAGGGACGATCGCCGCCGCGAGTTCAAAATTGCCTTGCCGTTATTCCGCCACCTGGATTTCTCCCGGATAGTGCGAAGCCCGCCATCTCCGGCCGAAGCCTTCAATTGGGCGGGCATCTCAGAACTGTGGTGCTGACATCTCCGAACCGTTCATAAGTGTGATCCATACCCCTAGGTGAGCGCAACACCGGGGTCCGTGGACCCGGGACAGGGGTTCCAGGGCCCCACCCCGACCCTTCAATCCCCGAGAGGAGAGTTGAGCGGTGCATCATGATCGGCGATCACCTGCACGGGTGAGAAGTCTCCCGATCCGCACCGGTGCGCCTGCGCGTCTGGTGTATCTGCGCGTGCTTGCCTTCAGCAATGAACATCGCCCTGTGGATCGCCGCCGCTTTACTCGCCATCGTCTTCTTGTTAGCGGGTGCGATGAAAATCGGTGCACCGCGAGCAAAGCTGCTCGCCAATCCCCGGATGGGTTGGGTCACCGATGTTTCTGAACGTGGTGTCAAAACAATCGGTGTTGTTGAGGTATTGGGCGCTATTGGCTTGATATTGCCGCCGCTCTTTGGGATCGCTCCATTCCTGGTGGGATGGGCTGCAGTCGGACTCGCGATTGTGATGGCCGGAGCAATTGCGATTCATGTTCGTCGTGAAGAAACCAAAGACATCGTTGTCCCGGTGATTCTGCTCTTGCTCGCCGCCTTTGTTGCGTGGGGCAGATTCGGTGACTACGCCTTTGTATAGAACAGGTCGGTGATCGTGCGGCCTTCGCGCAATGCGCGCCCTTCAAACATGGTGACAGGTCGGCTTTCTGGTCGTTTGATCTGACCACCGACCCAGCCGGACTCCGCTGCCATCACCAACTTGATGGACTCGGCGTACTCATCCCAATCGGTCGCGATATGCCAATAGCCACCGGGAATCAGCCTGGAGTTCAGTAACTGCGCGATGGGTGGTTGCACGAGTCGACGCTTGTGGTGCCTCGCTTTTGGCCAGGGATCAGGAAAGTACGAGCGCACACCGCTGAGCGATCCAGGTAACACCATGCGCTCGAGCACTGTCAGTGCATCGGCTTCCATGACTCGCACATTGGTGAGTTGAGCAGCCCCTGCTTTGTCGAGCAGGTCGCCGATACCGGGGGTGTGCACGTCAATGGCGAGCAGCGCTGTTGACCGATCGTGCTCTGCCATTGCAACCGTTGAAGCGCCAGTTCCAAAACCAATTTCGACGACCATTGGCGCCCCGGGCATCTGCCAATCTGACGCTGCGCTCAACGGGTCACTGCGCAACTCGATGACGCAGTGCGCGTAGGAGACGAGCGCGCGTTCTTGGGTGGGGGTGATGCGGCTTCGTCGAGTTTTGAAAGTCCGGATGCCGGGAGAAAGAAGTGTGGAGGCTTCGTGATGGGCAAACACTCGTTCCACGGGAATCATCTGGCGCATAGTGAGTTCAGCCGGTCGACGTAGTGAGGACGCCATTGATGCGGTGCTTGCGGTCAGAGTCAATGCGCCAACACGAGGCTGCCCCGCGCACCCGGAAGGACCAATTCACCTCACCGTCTTCAGGTGCCTGGGCAACGAGAGCTGTGTCTTCGTCGATGCCCACAACTTGGGCACCTTCGGTGACGAGCGGGCGTAGAGCCATATCGGGGATCCAACGCGTGTAGCGATCAAAGTGCGGGAGCACCCGAAGTTGTGGGAGCAAACCGAGTCCGATCACACCACCATTTTTGGGGTGCCGAAAATCTGGGACATATCCGCAAAGAGCCATCGCACCGGCGCTGCAACCTGCCACCGAGGAGCCGTTTCGCCAGGCTTTCCAGATTGCCGACCAGGTAGCAGTTCCACGCAAGGAATCGGCCAGATGCGAGGGATTTCCACCCGAGAGATAAATGAGACCGGCTCCAGCAATGAGCTCCGCGTGGGCAGGATCCTCGGCATCTGCCCGGTTACGAATATCAACGATCACCTGTTGGGCACCCAAGCGATCAGCGGCGGCCGCGCCAAGTTCATGCCAGTAGTCGAGTGACTTTTGGCCTTCTCGGGAGGCTGCCGTGGCCAACTGCACGTAGATCGGCGGCTGGTCTTCGAGCAGCCACGCCTCCACGCCCTGCATGACCGGGAGGTACTCGCCACTTCCGACCAGAGCGATGCGGCCGGGTCGGGTCATGCGTTTTTTGCCTCGGCTGCGTCGGCGAACTCGCAAAATGCGGCGTAGGCGCGCGGGCCATACACGGTGGCGGGCCCGCCTTTCATCAAGAAAGTAACGCCGATTGTCTCGACTGCCTCTTCTCTCGTAGCACCTGCCCGGACCGCTCCGCTCGCATGGGCAGCAATGCAACCGTCACACTGTTCTGTGACGGCGATCGCGAAAGCGATGAGCTCCTTGAACTTTGTGGGCAGAGCCCCTTCAGCGAGGGCAGCCTTAAGCAGGTCCCTGAAACCGGCATATACGTCGGGAATGGCATGACGCAGGTCGCGAGCCAAGGGGGCAAGACCTTCCTGAACGACTTTCCCGTGGGCATGTTCCATGAGTCAAGGATACCCCAGAGGGTATGAGGAGGTACGCTGGGGAAATGGAAATAGAGCCAACAGTCAGCCACGACGTCCTGATGCGACTCAAGCGTGCGCGGGGCCAGCTCGACGGCGTGATCAACATGATTGAAGAGGGGCGCACCTGCTCCGATGTTGTGACCCAATTAGCTGCCGTCTCTAAGGCGCTTGACCGGGCCGGATTCAAAGTGGTCGCCACCGGCTTGCGTCAGTGCCTCGAGCAGGGCGAGAACGCGCCCTTGAGCCAGGATGAGTTGGAAAAGCTCTTCCTCTCTTTGGCATGAGCAGCCGTACTTTTCTGGTGCGGGGCATGACCTGCGCGCATTGCGTATCGTCAGTAACGGAGGAAATAACTGAGGTCCCGGGAGTGTTATCGGTTTCAGTGGATCTTGTGATCGACGGTGATTCAGCGGTCAAGGTAGAGAGTGGGTCAGAAATCGATGAGGCACTCATCCGAGCTGCAATCGACGAAGCCGGATACGACCTCGTCGATTAGCACCATCGATCTTGCCCTTGAGGGCATGACCTGTTCTTCGTGCGCCGTGCGCATTGAACGCAAACTCAACAAGGTCCCCGGCGTTACTGCCACTGTCAATTACGCCACAGAGCGCGCAACGATTTCCCTGCCTGAAGGTGTGAGCGTCGACGATGCGATTGAAGTCATCAAGACGGCCGGGTATTTCGCAGAACCAGTTCGAGATCTCGCTGTGAGCGATGACACTGCATTAGCAGTGCTTCGCCTCAGGCTCGTGGTGTCAGCCGCCCTCGCAATCCCGGTCATCGCGATGGCCATGGTGCCGGCGCTGCAATTCCCCTACTGGCAATGGGTGAGTTTGGTCTTGGCGACGCCAGTGGTGTGGTGGGGCGGGTGGCCTTTCCACCGCGCTGCATTAATCAACCTTCGGCACGGGACCACCACCATGGACACACTCGTTTCCATGGGCGTGACGGCTGCTTACGTGTGGTCGCTGTACGCGTTGATCTGGGGCGGTGCCGGAGATCCGGACATGCGAATGGCTTTTCATCTGCTGCCCATGCA
>JBIISH010000126.1:0-5539 GCA_044341115.1 Candidatus Nanopelagicales bacterium | reverse complement strand
CCGCCGCTGGAGGAGGGTCAGCGCATCTTGGTGTGGGCTCGGCCGGAGTTCTGGGCCGGGAACGGATCCCTGCGCCTGCGTGCCCGGGATATGCGCGCCGTTGGACTCGGCACGTTACTTGCCGAGCTTGCGCGTCTTCGAGAACTTCTCGCAGCCGAGGGCCTGTTCGCCCCGGAACGCAAAAAGCCTCTTCCCTTCCTCCCCCATCGGGTGGGGCTGATTTGCGGACGCGCAAGCGCCGCAATGGACGATGTGCTCGTCAATGCACGATTGCGGTGGCCATCAGTTCAATTCGAAGTCCGCGAAGTGGCGGTGCAAGGCGTGCAGGCAGTCTCCGCAGTGACCGCAGCTCTTGTCGAACTCGATGCCCTGTCCGAAGTCGACGTGATCGTGATCGCCCGAGGTGGTGGCAGCGTTGAAGACTTGCTTCCATTCAGCAACGAGACCCTTGTGCGAGCAGTCGCGCAATGCCGCACCCCCGTCGTCAGCGCGATCGGGCACGAACAAGATGTCCCCTTGATTGATTTCGTGGCCGATATTCGCGCATCAACTCCCACGGATGCAGCAAAGCTGATTGTGCCCTCATTTGAAGATCAGCAAGCGATCGTGACTCAATTGCGGGCCAGATCGCTGCGCAACGTGCAGAGCCGTTTCGATCGGGCAGACCAAGGGATTGCCGATGCAACAAAGCGAATGCGGACCACAATCAGGCACCGGCTCGATTCTGAATCGCAGAGACTCGAGCAATTGCTTGCACGCACACGAGCACTGTCACCGCTTTCTACTCTGCAACGCGGATACGCGTTAGTCACCACGGGCAACGGTGCCGTGGTGAGGGCAAGTTCTGAAGTTCAGAGCGGTGAACTTCTCCAAGTCATGGTGGCTGAAGGTTCGTTTTCCGTGTCGGTTGAGACAGTCAAGGAGTAACTGATGGCAAAGAAGGACGACCAGACCCTCGGTTTCGAAGAAGCACGCGATGAGTTGACTCGCGTCGTGTCTGCTCTAGAGGCGGGCGGTCTTTCTTTGGAGGAGTCATTAGCTCTGTGGAAGCGCGGTGAGGAACTAGCTGCTCAATGTCAGTCCTGGCTCGATGCTGCGCGAGCAACATTGGATGCTGCGATTACAGAGTGAGTGAAGCTACTGAGCGATTCTTAATGCGCCGGCGAACTGCTCGATCTCTGACCAGTCGCCACTTCCGCTGACCACCGTCACATCGGAATCGGTCACGCGCACGAGCGAAGAACGTTCACTGGATTCCCAGCGCTGCCACTCTTTGCCATCGACGGTGACGGTGGCACTCGGACTACCCGACAACGTCTGTTCGGCAATAAATGACGTGGACTCAACATCGGTGGGGCTGACCTGCGCAGCGATCTGAGTGAACTGCAGGTACTCATCGGAGGGTGTGACATAACCCACGTGCCACACCGGCGCTATGCCAGAGGCTTCAGTGGGCTCCCAACGCACACTGGTGGATCTCCAGTCATCAGCAAGACCAACAGGAACAAGCACCTCAAAATCGGCCTGCATCATGGCAAGAACCAACTGCTGGTCGATCGGAACGACCCGGACCGCATCTGGCTGCGGGCGCCAGGTGACCAACATGATGGCGCCAATTGCCAGCAAAACGATGGCGAGGGATCGCACCATGTCGCCCACTGACTGGCGCATTCGGGCGTTGGGGCGCCCGGTGGGTTGCGGCATGGTCACTTGACCATCATGGGCCATCTCGTTGAATCAGACCCTTTGGGCCACTTGGTTTGGGCAACTGAGCCCAACTAGCGCCACTACTCTGAGGTCATGACGGCCAGCAGTTTCACCACACCCACAGGCGCTGAAGTGCCTGATCGCAACCTTGCGCTGGAACTGGTGCGGGTGACCGAGGCGGCCGCCATGGCCGCTGCGCGTTGGGTGGGGCGTGGAGACAAGAACGGTGCAGACGGTGCTGCCGTCAACGCAATGCGTCAGCTCATCGGAACCGTCTCAATGGACGGTGTCGTGGTGATCGGCGAAGGTGAAAAAGATGACGCCCCGATGCTCTTCAACGGCGAGCGGGTGGGCGACGGATTAGGACCTGAAGCCGATGTGGCCGTCGATCCGATCGATGGCACCACTCTCGCAGCTAAAGGAATGCCCAACGCCATCTCTGTAATTGCTGTTGCAGAGCGTGGTGCGATGTATGACCCGAGCGCCGTTTTCTACATGCAGAAATTGGTAGTGGGTCCTGAGGCAGCTGACAAAGTCGATATCAATGCGCCCATCGCATGGAATTTGGCGCAGGTCGCAAAGGCCAAAGGTGAATCCGTGGCTGACCTGACCGTGTGCTTACTTGACCGCCCCCGACACGAATCGCTCGCGGATGAAATTCGCAAGGCCGGAGCCCGCATCAAGTTCATTTCGGATGGTGATGTCGCCGGCGCAGTTATGGCCGCGCGCGACGGAACTGGGGTTGACATGCTTGCCGGCATCGGCGGCACCCCGGAAGGAATCATCACGGCGTGTGCGATCAGTTGCCTTGGCGGAGTCATCCAAGGTCGGCTATGGCCAAAGGATGAAGAGGAGCGCAGGCGGGCTCTTGATGCCGGGCACGACCTCGACCGGGTGCTCACCACCACGGATTTGGTGACCGGAGACAACATCTTTTTCTGTGCGACCGGAATCACCGATGGCGAGATCATGGAGGGGGTTCGCTATACCAGCGAAGGCCCCACCACCCACTCGATCGTTATGCGCAGCAAGAGTGGAACCATTCGCGATATTCGCAGCGAACACCGCTTGGCCAAACTGTCCGCTTATTCAAGTGTTGACTTCACCGGTACCAGCAGCTGAAAAACCAAGGTCCAGACCAACCGGCTACACCTGCACAGCAAGTCGATTTCGAGTGAGGTTCTACTCTTAAGCCCGTGACCGAATTCCATTACAGCGAGATGCTCCCCCTCGGCCCGGATCTGACCCCGTATCGGCTGATCACCACCGACGGTGTGAGCACCGAGGAAGTTGCCGGGCGAACGTTTCTGACCGTGGCACCTGAAGCGCTACAGGCCTTGAGTTTCGAGGCGATTCGCGACATCTCGCACCTGCTGCGTCCGGAGCACCTTGCCCAATTGCGTTCGATCATTGATGATCCCGAGGCCAGCCCGAATGACCGGTTTGTGGCGTTGGATCTGCTGAAGAACGCGAACATCTCCGCAGGTGGAGTGCTGCCTATGTGCCAGGACACCGGCACAGCCATCGTCATGGGAAAGCGCGGTCAGCAGGTTCTCACTGCAGGTGATGATGAGGAACACCTTTCCCGCGGAATCTACGACGCTTTCCAGAAACTGAATCTGCGCTATTCCCAGTTGAGCCCGATGTCGATGTGGGAGGAGCGCAACACTGGCACAAACCTGCCCGCCCAGATCGAGATTTACGCGGATACCCATCCAGGTCATGAAGCACAGTACGACTTCTTGTTCATGGCCAAGGGCGGAGGTAGCGCGAACAAGAGCTTCCTGTTCCAGGAGACCACAGCGCTGCTGAATCCAGCAAAATTTGCAGCATTTCTAGACGAGAAGCTTCGATCGATCGGCACCGCCGCGTGTCCGCCGTATCACCTTGCAGTGGTGGTGGGCGGGACCAGCGCGGAGTATGCGTTGAAGACAGCCAAATATGCCAGCGCCCACTACCTCGATGGCCTTCCCGTGCACGGTTCGGCGGCGGGGCACGGCTACCGAGACCTTGCAATGGAACGGGAAATCTTGGCGATGACCCAAGCTTTTGGCATCGGGGCGCAATTCGGTGGCAAGTACTTCTGCCACGACGTCCGGGTGATTCGGCTCCCGCGTCACGGTGCCTCCTGCCCGGTGGCTATCGCGGTGTCATGTTCTGCAGACCGTCAAGCAAAAGCCAAAATCACTTCCGAAGGCGTCTTCCTAGAACAACTCGAGACCGAGCCTGCGCATTTCCTTCCCGAAGTGACAGAAGACCACCTTGACGATTCAGCCGTTCGCATTGATTTGAACTTGCCGATGGCACAGATTCGAGATCAACTCGCAAAACTGCCGGTGAAGACCATGGTGCTACTCACCGGTCCAATGGTGGTGGCCCGTGATCTTGCACATGCCCGGATCAAAGCGATGCTCGATCGCGGCGAGCCAATGCCCGAGTACCTTCGCGATCATGCGGTGTATTACGCAGGTCCGGCCAAAACTCCCGAGGGCTACGCCTCCGGATCATTTGGACCTACCACCGCTGGCCGAATGGATTCCTACGTAGACCAGTTCCAAGCAGCCGGCGGTTCACTCGTCATGTTGGCCAAAGGAAATCGAAGCAAAGCTGTCACGAATGCCTGCAAGGAGCACGGTGGTTTTTACCTGGGATCAATCGGTGGTCCAGCTGCCCGACTGGCCCAAGACAACATCAAAAAAGTAGAGGTGCTTGATTTCCCGGAGTTGGGCATGGAGGCTGTGTGGCGGATCGAGGTCGAGGATTTTCCGGCGTTCGTCGTGGTTGATGACAAAGGCAATGACTTCTTCGAGGAGACCCTCCGGCCGGTTGCATTGACAATTCCGGTCGGGCCGCCCAGCTAGCGCTTGTTAAAGCAGTTTCGGCCGCCACCGCGCCAGTGGTTCTTGCCCTTGCCCTTGTCCCAAATGGTCCAGAAGGCGCGGTCTTGCCAGTAACGGTTCCACTTGTGGATCGAGGTCTTGCGCAGTTTCTTCAGGATCGCGACGCCCTCGGCACCCATTTCCTTGCGAACCTCACGAGTCATTTCCCAGGTCGCCCCACGGGCTAGTGGCCCGGACATTTGATAAGCACCTCGCCAGAGTCCGCCTCGACTGATCGCCTTGTAGTTATGCCTACTTTCCCGTTTCATGATGCAGCGGCGAACCTTCTCACGGTTGGGCATGTAGTACTTGCCTCGGTAGAGGCTCTTCTCGAATCCACGCAGGTCTGCTGCGGCCTTGCTACCGCGGGCATGCTGGGCTTCTCGAGTAACCCGGCTAGCCTGCGATCGCTTTTTGGGTTCACTCGTCTCTGGTGCGAATTCGATGACGACACCGTCATCTTGAGGCTCATCGGCGACGACAGCAGGAGCCGACACAAATGTCATCGACAACGCGGTGGCGGTAGCCAGGGCGATGATGACGCGGCGCATACGTGCCTCTCCTGTTCAACGAAACCGAGTGGATCCTCGATCTGCTGGGTCTACGTTGCCTAAAAGTCACAGGATTGTCACGTCCAGATCTCGTGGCGCATCTCACGCCCACACCTACACAAATCGGACAGAGCTTGGTATTGGTCACATCGCATGAGGACAAAGGTCCAACCTGGTGTGACAGGCGTCACGTATCTACCCACAGGTTTATCCACAGAAAAACTCAAAAACTACACCGGATAATCCTCGAGCATCTCGGTAACGAGAGCGGCAATTGGCGAACGTTCCGAACGAGTCAGCGTGATGTGAGCAAAAAGTGGGTGCCCCTTGAGCTTCTCCACCACTGCCACAACCCCGTCGTGGCGGCCAACCCTTAAGTTGTCGCGCTGGGCCACATCATGG
>JBIISH010000048.1:0-9084 GCA_044341115.1 Candidatus Nanopelagicales bacterium | reverse complement strand
AGGGGTTCCCGCCGCATCAGCAAGCGCCGCGCCCAGGAAACGTTTGCGAGATGCCCCGATCAGGAGCGGATATCCCAGCGCAGTAAACGTCTCAAGATGGGCAAGAACCTGCCAGTTGTGATCGGCCTCTTTAGCAAAACCCAAACCGGGATCCACCACGATGGAATCAGCAGGAATACCGGCGGCGAGGGCGGCCTCGATCCGACCAGCCAAGTGATCTCGAACCTCGCTCACCACATCGTCGTACTGTGAAAGCTCGTTCATATGTTCACTGAAACCCCGCCAATGCATCAGCACCACGGGCACGCCCAACTCAGCCGCAGTATCAAGCATGGCCGGATCAGCGAGTCCGCCGCTGACATCGTTAATCATCTGAGCACCCGCAGCCACGCTTGCTCGAGCAACCTCTGCCCGCATGGTGTCGATGCTGATCGCTAAGCCGGCAGCACACAAAGCCGAAACCACCGGGATCACCCGCGCAAGTTCGGTCTCTAGATCGATGCGCACCGCCCCGGGTCGAGTTGATTCCCCACCCACATCAACCAGAGCTGCCCCCTGACTAAAAAGTGCAAGTCCGTGCGAGGAAGCGACGGCGCTGGTGTGGTGTTGGCCGCCATCGGAAAAAGAATCAGGGGTGACGTTGAGCACTCCCATGATTACCGGTCCGAAGCCGCTACTGGGGCGGATCAACTCCATTGCAGCGATTCCGTCAGCGGCCGAGGATCAAAGACATCGCTTCAGCCCGCGTTGCAGCAGTCATCAGGGTGCCGCGCACCGCACTGGTGACCGTGCTCGCTCCAGGCTTGCGCACACCACGAACCGCCATACACATGTGCTCGGCTTCAACCACGACGATCGCGCCCTGCGGCTGCAAGATCGACATGAGTGCATCGGCAATTTGGGTTGTCATCCGCTCCTGCACCTGCAGGCGCCTGGCATACACGTCAACGAGTCTGGCCAATTTGGAAAGTCCGGTGATCTGGCCCGAAGCATGTGGGATGTAGCCAACGTGGGCCACTCCATAGAAGGGCAGCAGGTGGTGCTCGCACGTGGAATACATCTCGATGTTCTTTACCAACACCAATTCATCGTGGCCGATATCGAAGGTGGTGGTCAGTACATCTTCCGCGCGCGTACGGATGCCACCGAAAACCTCTGCGTAACTGCGCGCGACTCGCGCAGGCGTATCTACCAAGCCCTCGCGGTCTGGATCTTCACCGATCGCCACGAGCAGATCTCTGATCGCCTTTTCCACTCCAGCCGGGTTGTATGCACCCACGACGCGATCTTCATCGAGTGAAACCCGAGAGATATCCCTGGGCTCACTCATGCGTGAGCTGCCCGTTTGAGGTTGATACCTCTGAGACCGCCATCTCTGAGACCGCCATCTCTGAAGGTGTGAGGACTGGCCCCCGCGTGTCTGGTGCCCGGCGAGCCGACCCCGTCCAAGCAACTCGGGGTTCGCGCAGCTGCAATTCCTCGAACACCTTTGCAATATCTGCTCTGTCGAGGGTCTCGCGCTCAAGCAGTTCAAGAACTAGTGCATCAAGAACGTCGCGGTTGGCCACGAGAACGTCGTAGGCCTCCTGGTGGGCGGTCTCGATGAAGCCACGCACCTCTTCATCAATAGCGGCAGCGACTTCTTCGGAGTAATCACGCGTGTTACCCATATCGCGACCCATGAAGACTTCGCCCTGCTCTTTTCCGTAACGGATAGCGCCAAGGCGTTCGGTCATGCCGTATTGCGTGACCATCGCGCGCGCAACTGCAGTGGCCTTTTCAATGTCGTTGGAAGCCCCGGTCGTGGGGTCGTGGAAAATCAATTCTTCGGCAGCTCGGCCGCCCAACATGTAGGCGAGCTGGTTCAACATCTGGCTGCGTGTGGTCGAGTACTTCTCTTGGTCAGGAAGAACCATGGTGTAACCGAGCGCCCGCCCACGCGGCATGATGGTGATTTTGTGCACTGGATCATTACCGGGCAGCGCCGCAGCAACGAGTGCGTGGCCGGCCTCGTGGTAGGCGGTGATCTTCTTCTCTTCATCATCCATGACGCGGGTGCGTTTTTGCGGACCAGCAATCACGCGGTCGATTGCTTCATCAAGTGACTCATCAGTGATGTGGGTTTGGTTGGTGCGTGCGGTCAGCAGCGCTGCCTCATTTAAAACGTTGGCAAGGTCAGCACCAGTGAAACCTGGAGTGCGCTTGGCAACCGAGCGAAGGTCAACGCCTTCGGCCATGGGCTTGCCCTTGGCGTGCACCTCGAGAACGGCTTCGCGCCCGTTGAGGTCAGGGCGCTCCACTGCAATCTGACGGTCAAAGCGTCCTGGGCGCAGAAGTGCTGGATCAAGGATGTCGGGGCGGTTTGTGGCCGCGATCATGATCACGCCGCCGGTTGCATCAAAGCCGTCCATCTCAACAAGCATCTGGTTGAGTGTCTGCTCACGCTCGTCGTGGCCGCCACCCATGCCCGCACCTCGGTGCCGGCCAACCGCGTCGATCTCGTCGATGAAAATGATTGCCGGTGAATTTTCTTTCGCCTGCGCGAACAGATCGCGAACTCGACTCGCGCCAACGCCAACAAACATCTCGACAAAGTCTGAGCCGGAAATGGAGTAGAAGGGAACGCCGGCTTCTCCGGCAACCGCGCGGGCAAGAAGGGTTTTGCCGGTTCCGGGCGGGCCGTACAGCAACACGCCCTTAGGAATCTTCGCGCCCACAGCTTGGAAGCGCGCAGGGTCGGCGAGGAAGTCTTTGATCTCCTCGAGTTCTTCCACTGCTTCTTCAGCACCAGCAACGTCAGCAAAAGTAGTTTGCGGCATGTCTTTCGTGATCATCTTCGCTTTGGATTTGCCGAAACTCATGAGACGAGAACCGCCGCCTTGCATCTGACTGAAAATGAAGACCATCAGCAAAATAAGCAATGCGAACGGAAGAAGTGAAACAAGGAGTGTGACGAGGAGGTTGTCTGAAGGCACCACCACGTTGTAGCCACCAGGCAGTGAGCCAACATCTGCTTTGGTCTGTAGCAGACGCTGCAACTCAACGCCTTGCCCAGTGACATAGGTGGATCGGATGATGTCGCCGTTCTTCAGCGTCAATTCCAAAACCTGATCGCGATCGATAATGGTCGCGGTATCAATTTCACCAGCATTTATCCGCGAGATCGCAACACTGGTGTCGACCTCTTCTGGGGCTCCCACTCCGGATAAGAAACTAGAACCGATCAGGACGAACGCGACGGCCAGCGCGATCCAGAAGATGGGGCCACGCACGATTCGCTTGATATTCACCCCTTAACGGTAACGTGCCGCACCCACTTCGCCTGCCGGTCGGGGGCCCGGAGGGTCAGAATCGCACCGCTAAAAGCGTCTCGTTCGCCAGCGGCGTAACGGCTGGATTAACTGCCCCTGGGGCAGCTCAGGTGTAAATGTGAGGTGCGAGCGTGCCCACACATCGCAGGTTGCGGTACTTCTGGTCGTAATCGAGGCCGTAGCCGACCACAAACTCATTGGGGATATCGAAGCCCACATAACGGGGATCGATCCGGACCTTCATGGCATCGGGCTTGCGGAGCAACGTGAACACCTCTACCGATTCGGTGCCGCGCGAGGTGAGGTTCTTCAGAAGCCAGGAGAGGGTGAGACCTGAGTCGAGGATGTCTTCGACCACCAGCACGTTGCGCCCGGTCAAGTCCAACTCAAGATCTTTAAGAATTCGGACGACGCCACTTGACGTGGTGCCCGAGCCATAAGAAGAGACAGCCATCCAGTCCATATCGGTGCTGCGCTCGAGCGATCGCGCCAGATCAGCCATCACCATGATCGCGCCTTTGAGCACTCCGACGAGCAGCAGATCGCGGCCGGCATAGTCCGCATCGATTTGGGTAGCTAGCTCTTTAATGCGGGCGTGAATCTGATCCTCTGTAAGAAGGACGTGCGCCAGGTCACCTTCGACGTGCTGGGCATCCACTTATTGCTCCCTAAGCTCGTGTCGCGATTTCCCCCGCAGGAGGGTCAGCCTTTCATATTCTCTTGTGGCCTGAACACCACCCGGCAGATCCACCGGACCCTGGCCGTGCCAGTTGACAATGAGCTCGTCGATGGTGCGCACCTGCTCAAAAGTGAGGGCCGATGAAACTGCATCAACGCCAGCAACATCTTCAAACATCAGGCGAATTACTCGGGTTCTAATCGCCCGGGGCAGTTCCGTGAGATCGGCGATCGCCACCGATGCCTGGCCATCCTGCTTACTCACCTTGTCCGCGAAATCCCCCGCACTCCACGCAGACAGGACATCGTCGTCATCGCGCAACAATTCCGCCGATCTGATCAGTCCCGTCACCACTCCAGGACCGAGTTCAGCAGTTATCTCAGCAAGTAATGCCCTAATCCGGACCCGGGCAAAATCCCGAGACTGGTTATGAGGATCACTCCACGGTTCCAGCCCTAAAGGAGACAAGGCTTCCACCGCCACCTCGTGCACGAGGGAACGTGACTGAGCCAGGAACGGTCGGTGCCAGATACCTGAGCAGGTGCGCATCGCACCGAGAGATCTCGCACCGGCACCTCGTGAGAGCCGAAGGAGAACGGTCTCTGCTTGGTCGTCAAGCGTGTGACCCAGGAGTACAGCGCCCGCCTGTTTTTCTGTTGCTAACTGTTCGAGCGCTGCTAACCGAGCGGCCCGGGCACCGGCCTCCAGCCCTTGGCCGTGCTCGACGTTGACCGGAATCACAATCGCCTCATCGACGCCCAGGGCCTTGCTCGCCACCTGCGCCTGCACGGCAACTTCAGCCGCCACTTCCTGCAATTGATGGTTGATGGTTGCGCTGATGACCCGGCGCCCTTGATGGGCTCCCACCCACACTGCAACGGAGACCAAGGCCAGCGAATCGGGTCCGCCAGAACAGCCCACGATGATCGGGGCATTCGGTGTCACTCCATCAAGGCAAGTGCCGAGGTCGTTGCGCAGCGCGACCGTTGCCAGAGAACTCATGCAGCAACTCCGGAAGCAACCCGGTTGACCCACAGCTGTGGATCATGTAGTTCGATTCGGGTTGGCAGATTTTCTGCACTTCGCCACACCTGATTGAGACCCTGCATTCCGATCTCATCAACTACGCGGCGAACAAACACTGCACCGTCGGCGTACTGCCGCATTTTCGCATCCATGCCCAGCGCGCTTCTCACCATTCGATCTAACGTCGAGGGGTTTGTGCGTCGTTCTTGAAAGCGAGAGCGAATTTGAGCAACAGAGCCCACTATGTGCGGCCCTACTTCATCCATCACAACATCTGCGTGGCCTTCAAGGAGAGACATGACCGCGGTCACCCGATCAAAGAGTTCGCGCTGCTCCGCATTCATCATGCGTTCGAACCAGGACCGCTCAAAGTCACCAGATGAGTCATCTTGACCGGCCACACGTGTGAGTTGACGCAGAAGTTGTTGCGGAGGGACATCGGAGATCTCTAGAAAAGAAATCGTGAGCGCGCGCAGGTACTCACCCAGCCAAGGATGCGCGGCGAACTGAACCCGATGGGTTTCCTCATGCAGGCAGACCCATAACCGAAAGTCTCGAGGATTGACCTTGAGGGTTTGCTCGACCTCAACAATGTTTGGTGCTACTAGAAGCAGTCGACCAGAAAGCTCACTTGGCGTGAAGACTTCATATTGCCCAAGGACTTTGGTGGACAGCCACGACAAAGCAACGCCCACTTCAATAGCCAACGCGCGCGAGCCAATGGCACGAGTGAACGCGGATGGTTTCTTGCGCGGCGTCCAACTGTGCAAAAGTTCGGCCAGTGATGACACGTTCGCATCGATCCACTCACGGCGGTCGATCACAAAGACGGCGTTATCTGACGGTGCCGCAATTCTGGTCACGGCAGCCACATGTTCTTGCGCCTCGGCCGCGAGATCGCGCAACATCACCACTGCATCGCGGGCAGTTGACCTTCTTACCTCAGGGCCCGACGATGCGAACTGGCGGCCAATGGCCCCAGCAAGACCGGCATCGATCAGCGCACTTGTCACCGTGCGCCAGGGGCCGCATCTGCTGCTGGTGGCCGGCAGGTGACTCCCATGACATCGCCGCTGAGCGTCCAGTCACCGTGGGCATGCGCGATCAGAATTGCATCGCCGGTGGAAACCGGCTGGTCACCCGCACCTGAATGCAAAACGCCTGATCCCTCGAGGATGAGCAGCACCGCGAAACCAGCTGGCATCCCCACATCGCCTCCACGGGCATCATCGCGATCGGCCCGGAAGTACTGATCGGCCGCTGATGGCATAAGCGACATCACACCGCTACCGGCAACTGATGCCGCAGGAATCACGAGTGCGTCAAGATCACTCGCGCTGATTGCGGTGAGGTCGACTGCCTGCAATGCAGTGTCAAAGCCCAAGCCCAGATGGCCATCAACAAATCCGTCGACCGCAAAGTCTTGCCACTCCAGCAAGATCGACATATCTGAAGGCTCTTGCAACTCCAACACAAAGACGCCCTCTTGCACGGTATGCGGGAGACCGGCCGGCACGAGCATGCAATCACCGGGTTGCACGGTCTTGGTCTGCAGCGCAGAGAGAAGTGCTTCGCTGTTGCGGTTCATCACCCACGAGCTCACCTGGTCAAGGCTCATCTGTTCTTTGAAGCCAACGCCCACCTGGGCACCGGCAGGCGCATCAAGCACAATCCACGCCTCGGTCTTGCCATGCGAAAGACCCAGATGTGTGCGGGCGAACTCGCGATTCGGGTGCAGGTGCACAGGCAGCCGCTGACCAAGGTCAAGCAGCTTCACAAGCAGTTCCGTGCTCGAGCCGTAGCGATCTGCGTGGTCAGCACCGAACCAGGCAATCGGATCCGCTGCCACGGCTTCGGCGAGCACCTGGCCATCTGGCAACACCGTTAATCCCTGACTTACTGTTCCGAACCGGGATGTGGCTGATCCAATCCACTCCTCTGGCCGCTGCGGGCCGCCGGGGCCACCTCGAAGTGCACCGATCCGGTCACCACCGCGGTAGAAGTGATCGAACTGGTTGGCAGGGAGAGCGACGGGCTGTGCTGGAACGGTCATGAAGTACACCCACATTCGGCAAGTTGGCTGGCAATTTTGTCCATTGTCTCGCGAGCACTGTAGAGCGATGACACCTTGTTGGAAATTAGTGCAAAGACCAGCAGCCGGCCGTCGTCATCTCGCACCAAACCCGCTAGGGATGAGACCCCAGTGAGCGATCCGGTCTTCGCTCGAACGACCCCGGCGCCGGCCTTGGTGGATTTGGTCTTGAATCGGTTAGCCAATGTGCCGGTGCTTCCGGCAATGGCTAGTCCAGCAGAGATCGGCCACCAAGAACTCTCTTTTCCCAGC
Organism: Candidatus Nanopelagicales bacterium; assembly: GCA_044341115.1. Classification (GTDB taxonomy): domain Bacteria; phylum Actinomycetota; class Actinomycetes; order S36-B12; family S36-B12; genus CAIXFB01. Next base: position 1,724 of record JBIISH010000048.1, on the reverse strand, counting down.
GCAACGACGGAAAGCAGATCGGCGAGCGTGTCGGCAGAGATCGCGTTCCTTCGTGATAGCCCGCTGCCATCGGCCAACTTCATCCCCGCAGTGCTGATGCCTGCCGATTTCAGAATCGAGGCCGTTGCCTGGGCCCCTCCTTCGAAGGAGGCATCTCCTACGACCTTGCCACCCACGAGGTGGGCGAGGGATTCGGCGAGATCGTTGTCGGAATCGGCGAGCAGGTCACCAATCAATCCGGTCATGTGAACTGATTGGTGCTGGGCCAACTCGGTGGCAGTAACTGGCGCTACACCTTTCACTACTGACTCGACCTGAACACCTTGAGCCTTAAGGCCTTGGGCGAACAGGGTGGCGGCCTGCCGGGCTGGATTCTTCACCCGGCTGCGCGCACCAGGTGCCGTCTTGCCCAACCCGACCATGAGAGCAGAGACTGGCGCCGCTACGCCCGAGTTGGAGAACGATCGCGACCAACCAGGCCCGAGCTTTGGTCCGCTGAACAAGCTCTCATCAAAAACCACATTCACGCGCTTGGTCGCACCGAGCGCTTTCACTGTTTCTCGAGCGAGTTTCCTCAGTTGCGGACGGGTGAGGGTGGTGTCGCCACCACCCACCAGATAGACGGTGTCTTGGGAGCGCTTGGTGGTGGTGGTGAGGCGGTGGGTCGTGCCAAAAGTCTTGAGCGCAGCTGCAGCTGTCGCGAGTTTTGCTGTGGAGGCCGGGATAAGGGGTCGATCACCCTTGCGGTCAAAGAGCACCTCACCGCTGCCGGGGTCAATCACCATTCCAGAGAAACTTCCCCACGCGTTGGTTTTCGTGAGGGGCCCGATCACCTTCTTCACACCTTGGGCCGAAGGAATCGGGGCAGTTGACCGCTGAACCTCGGCCGGGGAAATCAACGGGGGCGCAGGATCGGCCGCAAACGCGCTTGGGGCAAAGAGCACCAGCGCGAGGCTGATCAGACCGCTCGTGAGTGTTCGGCTGAGCCGAATGCAACGTTGATACTGCAACTCGCACCCCTCTCCACGCCGGATTGTTACCCTACGTCAACGCACCCCAACCATGGAGGACCGATGGATCAGCTCGAGTTCGACGTCACCATCGAAATCCCCGCTGGTAGCCGCAATAAATACGAGATGGATCATGAAACGGGCCGCATGCGGCTTGACCGCATGCTCTTCACCTCGACCCGCTACCCCCATGACTATGGATTCATCGACGACTCCCTCGGCCAAGACGGTGATCCACTCGATGCCCTCGTGATCGTTGGGGAACCCACGTTTCCCGGCATCGTGATCCGGTGCCGCGCGGTGGGCATGTTCCGCATGACCGATGAGGCCGGCGGTGACGACAAGGTGCTGTGTGTGCCGGCCCGCGATCCGCGCGTGGAGCACATGCGCGATATCCATCATGTGGCCGAGTTCGATCGACTCGAGATCCAGCATTTCTTCGAGGTCTACAAAGACCTTGAGCCCGGCAAGTCCGTTGAAGGTGCAACCTGGGTGGGCCGCACCGAAGCAGAGGCCGAAATCCACGAATCATGGGACCGGTACAAGAGAACCTCGCACTGAGGTTGAGGCCGGTCCCCGCACCTCCGAATTAGATCACTGAGCGCGGAGTTTGATCAGGTACTGACCGCCACCCTCGTCGATCTGGGTGGTCAGCATCAGATCAGGCGCGAAACGTGAGAGCCGATCCAGTAGCCACACCGATGCTTCCTCGGC
>JBIISH010000039.1:0-10212 GCA_044341115.1 Candidatus Nanopelagicales bacterium | reverse complement strand
TGTTGCATGCTCGGTGCGCCAGGCGCTCAATGCCCACGGTCTTCTTCTTGCCCTTCGGCGCCGAGCCGCTGTCGACGCTCGGTCCCCGATCCGCGTTGACCGACGCCTCCGGATCAACCGGCTCATCACACAGCCAGCAGCGCCAGGCATCGCGGGCACCCACCTCGTTCAGATCGCTCATGACCGGAGGCTACGGGATGGCGCGCAACTGCTGTTCATCTGAAAGTGAGACCCCTAACTGAGGCCAGGAGATTCATTCTCCTGGTCCAGTCGCGTGAGATGAGACTCCACAACTTCATTGCGTTGCAAATATGTACTCAGGAAAGCTTTGACAGTTGCTGCGAACGGCAGGGCTAACAGCGCGCCGATGGGTCCGAGCACAGCCGCTCCGGCAAGTACCGACAGGAAAGAGACCGCCGTGTTGAGTTCCATTGCTTTTGCCGAAATGCGCGGTTCGATCGTCAAGTTCTCAACTTGCTGGTAGGCCAGAATGAAGATCAACGTTGCGATTCCTTGCGCCGGGCTCGCTCCAAAGGCGACCAGCACCGGCACGGCACCAGCAATATACGTTCCGATTGTGGGCACAAACTGCGCGACGATGCCGGTGAAGGCACCGAGTGCGAGCGCGTAGGGAACCTGCGCAATGAGCAAGAAGATCGCAGTGGCCGTGCCACAGATTGCCGCCAAAATCGATCTCGAGACGAGGTAACTCGAAGTTTTGTCGATCGCAACTTCCCAAATCGCCAGAATCTCCGTCTGCTTACGAGCTGGGAAGACCGAGCACACCACCCGACGAAAACGCGGGCCATCTGCCACCAGATAAAACGTGACCAGCAACACGGTCAATGTGCCAAAGAGCACCAGGAGCAGCGAGCTCAGCACACCGAGGACCTCGGCTGCGGCAAATCGCACAACGTCGTCTAGATAATTCTCGATCAAGAAATCGGGTGCCGGCAACGTGTAACCAAGGCTGCTCTCGACCTGATCTGCCAACTCCACGTAGAGGGCCTGAGCATTACTCGTCAACCCAATGATTTGCGCAAACAGGAGGCGCCCGAACAGTGCAAAGAAGAGAGTCGCACCAGCAATGACCGCGACATACACCAACAGCGTGGCCCGCCCCCGCTTCCAGCCGCGGGCCGCAAGTCGATTCACCGCCGGTTCAATCGCGAAAGCCAGAAAGAAACAGATGGCGACAGTGATCATCAGATCGGTCAATCTGGAGGCGACGTACCAGATGCCCACCGCAACAGAGATCGCAAAAAGGGTGAACCAGACAGCCTTCATGTACCAACGGGGAAGAACATTCGCAGAATTACTCACCCGAGTAACGCTAGCGCAGGCACCAGGCGCGCGGGGAAGGGTTACTCAACAAGCGCGGGGTCTGCCTCAGCTTCACTGGGATCAATGCCAAGGTCAGCTTCTTGGTCAACGATTCCCTCTTCAACGCCGGCTTCATCGGGAACGGTTCCCGCCTCTTCCATGGGCACGTCTTCGTCCATATTTACTGTGACCCGCAGCGGTGTGAAGGTCTGCACCCGGATTGGCTCCGGCAACGGGGTCAGACCAAACGTTTCCAACGAACCCTGCCCGGCAAGCCTCACCAAGTACTGCGCATAGAGCAGCGGAAGTGCACTGTCTGTGCCGTCATCGCAGATGAGTAGGTGCGCATAGCCCTCAACCGGCCAGCCGACCAAGCCCGCTCCCTCTCCCAGCACGATCTTGGATGATGCGAGATCGAAGTTTCCCTCGACCGGGAAGCCACCGACCGCGGGACTCGCAAGAATGTTCCCTGCTTCGTCTGTAGTAATCGTGGTGGCACCGGATCCCACCTTGTAGAGCTGCACGTCGTCGGTGGTGATGACGGTGTCGACCTCCTGGCCGTTGGCGTCGGTGCCCTTCACCGGCAGGTTGGCTGTAGCCAGCACATTGCTGAAGGCGGTGAAGATCGGCATAACCGCGATGGAACTCTCGACTGAGGTCATCTCGAGCAGGAGGTCCTCCTGCGTGGCGAATTTCTGCCCCGCCTCGAGGGTGCCACTCTTCCCCTGGCTCCACAGGTCGGGCACCTGCTGCGTCAGCCACGAGGTCATCGCCTCGACTGAACCATCCGGGGTCTCGAGCGACATCAGGGCGATGTCGGGAAGAAGTGTCAGGTCGAAGTCCGGATTCTCATCAGCGATGAGTGGGTCTTCCCACGAAGTTACGGTGCCGTTCAGGATCCCAGCCACAGTTTCGGGAGTGAACACCAGACCTTCGAGGCCCACAACGTTGTAGGCGATGGTGACTGGGTATGCGAACGCCGGGATCACGATCACCTTGTCGCTCGGGCATGACTGAGGGGGTGGGCGTGCGCTCACTCAGCTCCACTAGGGCCGGAGTTCCAATCGGCATCTCCGTGGTGGTCTGCTCCGGACATACCGACGTCAGCGCCTGACCGACGAAGTCCATGGCGCCAGTGAACTTCCCCGGCGTCGCAACCTCGACCGTCCCAGTGCCGCATTGGATCTGTGACTCGGCACGAGCAGCCAATACATCTGGTGGCATGGGTGGTGTGCACGCGGCAAGCGCGAGCGCCGAGATGGAAAAGAATGAGGTGAGGACGATGCCTCGGACCTGTAGAGAGCGCCGAGACATCGTCCTCACCTTCATCTAGTGCTTATTTATGTAGTGCGGTTAAACCAATGGACTACTTGATGAGTTGAACCAGCTCGCGACCCTTGGCGAGCACCTTGCCAGCCAGCGGCACATAGCCCAGTGAGGCTGCACGAGACGGTCCGCACTTGGCGAGCGTGTAGTCGAAGAACTGACGTACGCCGAGGCCGTTCGGGCCCTTGCCATCAGTGCGAGCGAGTCCGTAGCTGAAGATCGAGATCGGGTACACGCCTTTGACGTTGAGCTTGTAGTTCAACTGCACTAAGCCCTTAGCGTCGAGGTTGGTCTGGTTGGCCAGGTTCTTCGCTGCCGAAGCGGCGGAAGGAGCAACAAACTCACCCGCTGTGTTCTGCAAGCGAGCTGACGGGTAGCCCTTGGCGTCACCGAGGTCGACGTAGCCGATTGCACCCTCAGTGCTGAGCACGTTGGCCATAACGCCTTGATTGGTACGACCCGCAATAGAGTTTGCTGGCGGTTTGCCACCGGGGAATGCGGTGCCCATGTCGTCTTGCACCTTGCTGAAGATCGTCGGTGCCCATGCATTCAGGTACTGCAGGAAGTTGTTCGTGGTACCTGAAGTATCTGAGCGGTAGGAAAGAGTGATGTTGGTAGCCGGCAGCGTCTTTGCGATGCGCGGGTTATCTTTGAGGATCTCTGGGTGGTTCCACGTGGTGATGACTCCGCCCCAGATCTTGGCCAGCGTGGTCTGCTTGAGCTGAATCGAGGACCCGAGCGTGCGACCGGTCTTGGGGTTCTTCAGGTTGATCGGGATCGCGATCGATCCACCGATCAGTGGCACATATTCCCAGTCCCAGGTGGGCTCACCGGAGGTGTACTTGGAGTCCGTCATGCCGAATACGAAGGTGCCCTTCGAGAAGTTGCCCTTGCCGGTACCTGAACCGGTTGAGGTGTAGGTCACGGTGAAGTTGTTCTGCGAACCATTGAAGTCCGCAGCACACTGCTGCATGAACACTGCCGGGAATGAAGCTCCACCGGAAGGTATGGTCTGGTTTGCGCTGGCCGGTGCGGCGAGGGCGACAGTGGATGCCGCTAGCGCTGTACCAGCGAGAATCGCGATAGTGCGACGCACGGGTTTCTCCTTTGGTTGATTTCTGATTGCAGCTCAGACGTTAAGTTGTTGACGTGACGCCACGGGGTCTATTTGTTGTCGCTCATCCATCTGTTTCGTGAACACTGGGTTACCAAGTGAACGCAGAGTGAACGCACGATCAACCCTGCGCTTACCCGAACCGGCCATTCACGTAGTCAAGGGTGCGCTGGTCCTTGGGATTGCTGAAGATTTCAGTAGTGAGCCCCTGCTCCACCACATGTCCGGGCTCGTTCTCAGCAGCCAAGAAGAAGGCCGTGTTATCGGAAACTCGAACCGCCTGCTGCATGTTGTGGGTAACGATGATGATCGTCACGTTCTTTGATAGCTCGCGGATCGTTTCTTCAATCTTCAGAGTCGATGCCGGGTCAAGGGCTGAGCACGGCTCATCCATTAACAGGACGTTCGGCTCAACAGCAAGTGCACGAGCAATCACGAGCCGCTGCTGCTGGCCACCTGACAAATCACCGGCCGCATGGTCCAGGCGATCCTTCACTTCATTCCACAGACCAGCTGAGGTGAGGGTTGATTCCACGATTGCGTCGTGGTCATCTCGCTTCATGCCGGAGAGCTTGAGACCGGACAGCACATTGCCGCGGATCGTCATGCTGGGGAACGGGTTTGGCTTCTGGAACACCATGCCGATCTTGAGCCGGATGTGCACCGGGTCGATGTCGGCGTCGTAGATGTCTTTGCCCTCGTAGAGGACCGAGCCGGCAAGAGCGGCGCCTGGAATCAATTCGTGCAGGCGGTTCAAGGTGCGGATGAACGTTGACTTACCGCAGCCCGAGGGACCGATAAGTGCGGTGCACGTCCGCTCGGGAAAGGCGATGTTCACCCCTTCAAGGACTTTGCGCTTTCCGAACCACACACTCAGGTTGCGTGCATCCATGGCGAGGTCCCTGGGAGCAGCGGACTCAACCATTTGTTCTTCGAGCGTTTGGACACTCTCGAATTCAGCAGTCGACATGATGTGTGCCTTTCTTGTGTGGTTTTTTAGTACTTGCCAACTCGTCCGCGACCGAGCACGCGAGCGAGGGTGAATAGGACAGCTACGAGGATCATCAGCGCAAGCGCAGAGCCCCAGGCGCGGGTAACGGCATCGGGGTACGGCAACGCAACGTTGTTGAAGATGTAGACCGGGATCGACGAGACCGCTTGATCGAAGGGGTTGAGTACGGTGCCATCGTTATTTCCTGCGGCAAGCAGCAAAGGTGCCGTCTCGCCAATCACGCGAGCGATGCCCAGCAGGATTGCCGTGATGATGCCGGTGCGGGCCGCTGGGATGACCACCTGCAGCACCACGCGGGCCCGTGTTGAACCGAGTGCGAGAGCTCCAGTGCGCAGATCGTCCGGAACTAGCTTGAGCACCTCTTCAGCGGTCCTGGCCACCGTGGGCAACATCAGGATCGCGTAGGCCAGGCCCCCTGCGAATGCACTCTGATTGAAAGCACCCGTAGAGACAGCAATTGTCAAAATAAACAGACCCGCCACCACCGAGGGCACACCAGACATCGCCTGGACAAAGAAGCGCACATAGGGAACCGCGCGGCCGCGCACATCGGTGATGTAGACGGCGGTAGCGATGCCGATCGGCACTGCGATGATCGAGGCGATCAGCAGAATCAGGAACGTTCCGACCATCGCGTGCCCGATACCGCCGTACTCAAGCGGTGTGCTCGGATTGATGTACACGCTGTTCTGGTAGAGAAAATGCGCGCTGAGCGCACCAATTCCTCGCACCACAAGAGATAGCAGCACAGAAATAAGAATGACGAGACTGAAAACAGTGGCACCGATCGCCAGCACCACGATCATCGAGTCGCCGATGCTTCGGACTCCGCGGTTGTATACGGCGGTGAGTCCGGCCGCAAACAACTGCAGCGGCAGGTACACGATCACCATGACAAGAGCACCGGGGATATTGGAGTACAACAGGAGTGCCAGTACCACGAGGAATGGCACCACGACGGCTAAGGCTACGGAGATGGTGAACTTGCGTGGCTTCTTGCGCCAGGGGTGCAGTGGCTTTTGCGCTGCTGACTCCTCGCTGGTCTGCTCACTGAAAAGTATTGTCATTTCTGCAACCGCCCAGTCCGGCTCACGATGAGGTTGGCGATCATGTTCACCACGAGAGTGCCGAGGAAGAGGAAGAATCCAGCGGCCAAAAGTAACTGCAACTCAAATGGCCCGGTCACTTCACCGAAGCGCGAGACGATCAGCGTTGCCACTGATCCACCACCAGATTCGATCACCTTGTACCAGTTGGTGTCGTAGACCAACTTGAGTACGAAGAAGACTGCGATGGTTTCACCGAGAGCACGGCCAAGGCCGAGCATCACACCGCCAACGATGCCGCCACGGCCATAAGGAAGCGCGACGTAACGGAGCATGGTCCACAGCGAGCAGCCAAGAGATTCAGCCGCGTTAATCAGTTCCGGTGGAGTGCGTCCGAGTACCTCACGGGTGACCGAGGTGACGATCGGAATCATCATGATCGCCAACACGAATCCGGCGATGAATGGGGTGCCCAAGAAGTTGCCTGAGGCATTTTCGAAGATGGGAATCCAGCCCAAGTACTGGTTGAGCAGTTGCTGCCATTCTTCGGCGGGTGGATTGAGAATGTAGAAGGCCCACAGTCCGAGGATGACCGACGGGATTGCCGCCATGAGGTCGACCAGGTTCGTCAAAATCTTTGCGATCTTGGGCGGGGCCAGGAAGACCATGAAGACCGACAACAGGATCGAAGCCGGAACAGCAATCACCAAAGCGATTACCGCGAGCAGAACTGAGCCGTAGAGCATCCCCCAGATTCCGGCGGTGGGCGGGTCAGTGTTGATGTCCCACGCAGTGGTGGTCAAAAAGGCCAAGCCCTGGGATTGGAAGGCCGGGATTGCTTGTAATCCCAGGAAGATTGCGATGCCAGCCAGGACGATGAGCGAGGTGAAGGCTGCCCCGGTGATCACCCGATTGAATACCCGGTCACCTCGATGCGAAGTAGCTGCTGAATGCAGGTCTCGCAGGGTCTCGTTTGTGTCCAAGGAAGACATGGGTGGAGCCAACCGGAACGAGGTTGCGGGGAGTGCCGAATGTGATGGCCGTTCGTACAACGCTAGGTGAACGTCAGGTGAACGAGCCCACGATTGCTACGTGGGTTCCCTCGAAAAATAGCGCCGCCTCAGCCATAGCGAGACGTACACCAACGCAACCAGCGCAGGCACCTCAATCAACGGTCCGATCACCCCGGTCAGCGCCTCCCCTGAGGTGACCCCCCACACCCCGATACTCACAGCGATCGCAAGCTCAAAATTGTTGCCTGCAGCGGTAAATGCGAGCGTTGTGGTCTTCGGATACCCCAGGCCAGCTGCCGCTCCTGCAGCGAAGGAGACTCCCCACATGATGGCGAAATACACCAGAAGTGGAATCGCGATGCGGACAACCGATGCTGGGTCGCCGGTGATGGCCTCACCCTGCAACGCAAACATGACCACGATCGTGAAGAGCAGCCCATACAGGGCAAAGGGTGCGATTCGTGGGGCGAACTTGTCGTCGTACCACTGCTTGCCCTTAACTCGAAGACCAACTCGTCTAGTCAAGTAACCGGCAACGAGCGGAATCCCCAAGAAGATCAGTACAGCCTTGGTGATGTCCCACGTGGAGAACTGCACATCTTGGGTATCAAGACCCAGCCAGCCCGGCAGGATCGTGAGGTAGAACGTGCCGAGAAGTGCATAGGCAATGATTTGGAATACCGAGTTGATCGCGACCAACAGCGCACCCGCCTCGCGATCTCCGCAGGCAAGGTCGTTCCAGATGAGCACCATCGCGATGCATCGGGCTAAACCGATCACGATGAGACCGGTGCGCAGAGCTGGGTATTCCGCGAGGAATAGCCACGCAAAGCTGAACATCAGCAGTGGCCCGACGAGCCAGTTGAGTACCAGCGAGAGCCATAACAAACGACGATCCCCGGTGACCCTGCTCATATCTTCATAGCGCACCCGAGCGAGCACCGGATACATCATGAGAAGCAAACCCAACGCGATCGGCAAAGACGTGCTATCAATCTGAACAGCATCGAGGGCACCTTGCACCGAGGGAACAAATCTGCCGAGCAGGAGCCCCGCTGCCATTGCGATGAGAATCCATACGGGCAAGAAGCGATCAAGGGTGCTCAATCGAGCGAGCACCGCTGCATCATCTGTAGTGGTCTTGCTCATGCGACGGGTGCAATCTCGTTGATCAGGGCTTCGATTCTGCCGCGAATCTCATCGCGAATTGGCCGGACTGAATCCACTCCCTGTCCTGCTGGATCTTCGAGAGCCCAGTCTTCATAACGTTTGCCTGGGTATACGGGGCAGGTGTCGCCACATCCCATCGTGATGACCACATCAGATTCACGCACCGCATCGAGGGTGAGCACCTTTGGAACCTCGGCTGAAATGTCGATGCCTTCTTCAGCCATCGCCGCGACAGCTGCAGGATTCACCTGATCTGCGGGGGCAGATCCAGCGGACCGAACCTCAACCCGATCGCCAGCCAAGTGCATGAGATAGGCGGCTGCCATTTGCGAGCGACCAGCGTTGTGCACACATACAAAGAGCACGGATGGCTTTGTATCCATGATGGCGATTCCCTTCTAAATGGTTGCTGTGATGGGAGTTTGCGCGCAACAGGCCGCTCCTGATTCAGCGCTTTCCATGATGGAGAGTGAAACACCCGGAGGAGTCGCATTACTCGGGTTATCGTCTTTCACGGTGTAGATCTCCCACGGTGCGCCCGCAGGATCTTGCACCCACACTTTGTCTTGCAGGGCGTAACAGCATGTGGTGTCTTTTTCATCAAAAGTTGCCATCCCCGCTGCCGCAAGGCGCGCTGCTTGGGCCTCGACCTCAGCTACCTCTGTCACTTCAACACCTAAATGATTCAGCGCGCCCGCCGTGCCATGGCCGCGAACATCCTCATCAACTTCAATCAGTACCAATTTGAGGGGCGGATCGACCACCGCAAAATTCACGTAACCGGGGCGACGCTTGTGCGGTGCCACTCCAAAGAGCTCGGTATAAAAGGCGATTGACGACTCCAGATTTGCGACGTTGAGCGCGAGCTGAATTCTGGACACGAGTGCTCCTAGCAGCGTTGAGGCTTTAGATGGCTATCTAAGGGGTGAGTCTGTCGAGGTATTAGACATCTGTCAAATACCTGTCATACTTCGGGCATGTCCCAAAGCTGCGCAGCCCCAGTTTCACTCTCAACGCGGCTATCGGCCATTGACGCCGTTGCACTAGCCGACCGGCTCAAAGCACTCGCCGACCCGGTTCGTCTGCAACTTGTCAGTTACATCCTCGATCAGGAATCTGGTGAGGCATGCACCTGCGAACTTGCTCCCCTGGTTGAACTTTCCGAGCCCACCGTCAGCCATCACCTGAAGAAGTTAGAAGCCAACGGACTCGTTTCCAAAGAACGACGAGGCATGAATGTCTACTACCGCGTGGTGCCCCAGTCAATCGGGGAGATCACCGCTGCCTTGAACGCCGCCTGCTGCTGAGTCAGTCAGTCCGCTGGTGATCGCCGCCGTGGATCTGATCGAGCAGGTGGTCAATGATCGGCAGCAAGACCGCCAGGCCATCTTTTGCCCCGCCGGGCGAGCCAGGCAGGTTCACAATCAAAGTGGTGCCGGCCAAGCCGGCGATGCCGCGAGACATGACGGCAGTGGGAATGCCGTTGGCTACTCCGTACGCGCGAATCGCCTCGGCCAATCCGGGTGATTCGCGATCGATCACACGGCGGGTCATTTCCGGAGTCAGATCGGCCGGGGTGTGTCCGGTGCCGCCGGTGGTGAGCACCAGATCACAACCATCAGCCACCGCTGCCTTCAGTGCTTGCTCTACTGGATCCCCGTCGGAGACCACAATCGGACCGGTCACATCGAATCCGGCGTTACCCAAACCATCAATCAGGATCGGGCCAGAGGTATCCGACCAAATTCCGGCGGCTGCGCGCGTGGAGATTGTGACGACCTGAGCTCGCCACGTCACTGCGCACCTGCGCGAGTCCAATGGCCCGAACGACCACCCTTTTTTTCCAGAAGTTCGACGCACGCAATAGCGGCCATTCGATCCACGCCCTTGACCATGTCGATCAACGCCAGTGCGCCAACCGCTGCAGCAGTCAATGCTTCCATCTCAACGCCGGTGCGATCTGCAGTGCGAACCGTGGCAATTATTTCCACCGAGTCATCGCGCACCTCGATATCCACATCAACACCGTGCACCGCAATGGGATGGCACAACGGGATCAGATCCGGGGTGCGCTTAGTTCCCGTGATTGCAGCAATGCGTGCTACGGCCAGAGCATCACCTTTGGGGACACCGCCACCGCGCAAAAGACCAATGACTTCATCGCTCATGGTCACCACAGAACGCGCAGTAGCTGAGCGCACCGTGATC
>JBIISH010000125.1:0-5579 GCA_044341115.1 Candidatus Nanopelagicales bacterium | reverse complement strand
GATGTGGAGTTCTTCTTCCTCCGTCCGCGAGATATTGCCATCTACGTCGGCGAAGGCACCTTGGATCTCGGCGTGACCGGTCGCGACATGCTGCTCGATTCACGGGCGGCAGCAACCGAAGTGGTTGCTCTTGGATTTGCTCCTTCAACTTTTCGCCTCGCGGCTCCCATTGGAAGCATCACCTCAGTGTCGGACCTCAATGGCCTTCGAATTGCCACTTCATATTCCGGCATCCTTGAGGATTGGCTGGAACAACAAGGCGTCAAGGCTCGGGTCGTTCGACTTGATGGAGCAGTGGAAAACGCAGTCGCTCTCGGTGTTGCCGATGCGGTGGCCGATGTTGTTGCGACTGGCACGACCTTGAAGCGTGCAGGTCTGGAGGTGATCGGTGACCCAATCCTGATTTCAGAGGCACTCGTCGTCCGCCCGAATGATGCACTCGAAACACCCGCGGTTGAAACTTTCGTGCGCAGATTGCATGGAGTTATGGTGGCGCGTTCCTATGTACTCGTCGATTACGACATTCCCAATGGCCAGTTAGATGCCGCTTGCCTCATCACGCCAGGAATCGAGTCGCCCACTGTTTCATCGCTGCACGATTCCACGTGGTCCGCGGTTCGGGCGATGGTGCCCGCACTTGACGTGCATCGCGTCATGGATGAGTTGTATGGTCTTGGCGCCCGAGGGATTCTCGTGACTGACATTCATGCTTGCCGGTTGTAGTCACGATCCGTCAGGTAACGATTGCGCCTTTTTTTAATGGCACAATCGCAATGAACTGGGCCGAACAAATGATCGCTATGAGTGTGAAAATCATGGCCCAGGAATCAAACGCGTCGTAAATTGTTCCGGCGATAAACGGTCCAGACGCCGCGATGAGATAGGTCACGAAGAACGCCATCGCTGTCAAACGGGCGGCGGTGGCTGCGTTGGGTGAAAGATCGCTGAGAAGACCCAATGACATAGCGAATCCACCACTGAGAAAGTATCCGAGTCCAAAAAGGACCAGCGGCGGGGCAAAGTCAGGCACCCAAGCAATGCACAACAACGTGAGTACCGTCATGAAGATGGTCGAAGCAAAGAGTGTGCGCCGATGAACTATCCGGTGCGATATTGCCGGGAGGGTCAGCGCTGAGGTCACCTGTGCTACGGCGAACACTGCGAACAGCCAGCCAGCATAGGTTTGGCTCCAACCTCGCTCGGCGTATGAGGGCGCAATCCACGCAAGTGAACTGTAGAAAACGATAGAATTTATCGTGAGAAATGCAGTGAGTGCCCAAGCGGTGCGATTTCGCCATGGAAGCTCACGCAGTCGCACCAAGATAGCTGGGCGCACGTGTTGCACAGTGGTTCGTTCTGCCAATTGCCACACCACCAGTGCAATAGCGCCGGGGATCGCCCAGACGGCTAGCGCCAATTGCCAGGAACCCCACCACAATGCGAGTGGCACCGTGATGGCGCTGGCGATAGCGGCACCACCCATCAAGCTCGACGTCCAAGCGCCGGTGGCTTTGCCCATTGCGTTGGGCATTTGTTCGCGGACCAGCCCAGGCACAAGGCCGGTCGCGAGAGCGATTCCAATGCCGGCAAGGGCAGCCGAGAAGAGTAGGACCGTTCCCTGCACAGCAAACGCCCGCATTCCGATAGCGATTGTGAGAACGACCAATGCGATCGTTACCGTGCGCGTGCGGCCAACCCGTTGAGCGAGTGCGGGAACCACGAGTGCAAAAAGCCCCATCATTACTACCGGAAGGGTTGTCAGCAAGCCAGCGGTGGCGCTATTCCAGCCAAATTCCTCCTGGATTTGCACCACCACGGTCGGCACGCTCGTGAGAGCCGGTCGCAAATTGACCGCGATCATGATTACTGAAACCCACAGCAACACGCGAGGAGTCTTCGTGGACGTCGTGGTGGGCACGCTCAGAGTCTTGCGCTTTACCCTTGTGCAATGTCGAGTGGGGATACGCCGAACACGCCAGGCGGTGGTCGGACCATCGCCGGATCGGCCTTTGGCTCAGACGACGGTTCTGCAGATCCGGTCTTGCGCGCGCTTCTCGAAGCTAAATCTGCCTCTGCCCTAGAACTACTAGGGACCGCGCGGCTTCTGGTCGCGGTCATTGCTGTGGCTGATGAAGTCGATAAGGAGTCAGGCACCGACAAGGACTCGCACATGGCGGTCGTGTCCATGGTCAATGCAGCAGGGGAGCGCGGCCTCTTGGCGTTCACGGGGCTCGATGCCATGGCGCTGTGGGATCCGGTCGCACGGCCAGTTCCCGTCACAGGAGCCGCAGCCGCGCAGGCCACCCTTGACGATGGGAACACCGCACTGGTGATTGATGTCTGCGGCCCTCACAGGTATGTGGTTGCAGGCGATGAACTGAAGAGACTCGCGGATCAGTAAACCGGGCCGGTCAGGTCTTCCCCTGGTCCCATTCCAGGTGGATCCGGGATCACCGACGCCTCACGAAATGCCCGCTGCAATGAGGAGAGTCCATCTCGGAGTGGTGCCGCATGAATGCTGCCAAGGCTAGGGGCGGCAGCGGTTACCAGACCGGCTAAAGCCGTGATCAGAATCCTGGCTTCTGCAAGATCTGTTTGGTCGTCGGTCTCGCCCGATTCCCCTCCTGAATCCTCGCCTAAGCCGCAGGCCACAGCGGAGGCCGACATCAGGTGGAGGGCGACCGTTAGCACGACCTCAACGGCTGGAACCTCACCGATTTCCAAGCGCTCACTCATGGCTGCTACCCTTGCACCAATCTCACCCGGCTTCACGGCCGGGTAGTGCAAGCGGAGCTGGCAGCTCCCACCTGATAACCCCTGGTTGTCTAGGTCGAGTGACGGGATCGATTCCGTCTGTCTGCCTCCGTGCGCGCTGCGCCGGAGGCTTTTTATGTGGCGTGAGATTGCACGCCAGCATTGTCCCCTCGAGCAAGGAGGCGCCATCAGCGTCGAACCACGCATCAACGACCGGATTCGCGTCCCGGAGGTCCGACTTGTCGGTCCTGCGGGCGAGCAGGTGGGAATCGTGCGCATCGAAGATGCGTTGCGATTGGCAGCAGAAGCAGATCTTGACCTAGTCGAGGTAGCTCCGCTGGCAAAGCCACCTGTATGCAAATTGATGGACTTCGGAAAGTTCAAGTACGAAGCAGCCCTCAAGGAGCGTGAATCTCGCCGGAATCAGACGCATACCGTCATCAAAGAGATGAAACTGCGTCCGAAGATTGACTCGCACGACTACGAGACCAAGAAGGGTCACGTAGAACGGTTCTTGCGGGCAGGCGACAAGGTCAAGATCACGATCATGTTCCGTGGTCGTGAGCAGAGCAGGCCTGAACTTGGGCTCCGTCTCCTCGGCAGACTTGCTGAGGATGTTCAGGAGTTGGGCTTCGTAGAAGCCACCCCCAAGCAAGACGGCAGAAACATGCTCATGGTGCTGGCACCTCATCGGCGCAAGACCGCTAAAGATGGCCTCACAACAACTGAGGAAGAACAGCGCGAAACCGCCTAACCACCGTTAGGCGCACATCCAGAAACTTCCGATCTGAGAGTGGATCGGCCGAAAGCAAGGACACGAAGAGATGCCGAAGCAAAAGACCCACAGTGGCGCCAAGAAGCGCTTCAAAGTGACGGGATCAGGCAAGGTCACCCACGAGCAGGCCAATCGTCGGCACCTCATGGAGGTCAAGTCGAGCAAGCGCACCCGCAAGCTCATGTCTGATGAGGTCGTGTCCAAGGCCGACATCAAGAAGGTCAACAGGCTGCTCGGTCGCTAGACGCGCCCGCTCAAGTCATCCACGTTTTTCCCATGATTCTTAATGGATTCCTAACCGGGTCCCGCACGATGAGGAGATAGCCATGGCACGCGTCAAGCGCGCAGTAAATGCACAGAAGAAGCGTCGGGAGATGCTCGAGCGGGCTTCGGGTTACCGCGGCCAGCGTTCGCGTCTCTACCGCAAGGCCAAGGAGCAGGTAACACACTCGCTCGTTTACGCCTACGCGGATCGACGTGCGCGGAAGGGCGATTTCCGCCGGCTCTGGATTCAGCGCATCAATGCTGGTGCCCGCGCGCATGGCATGACCTACAACCGTTTTATTCAGGGGCTCAAGGCCGCTGGTGTTGAGGTGGACCGTCGCATGCTCGCTGAGCTCGCAGTGAACGATCAGGCCGCATTCGCGACCCTGGTCGATCTTTCGCGTGCCTCGCTCCCAGCAAACGCAGCCTGACTCTTCCGTGGCTGAGCGCGAACTCAGTTCACGTTCGTCGGATCACGTCCGCTATCTGAGAAGTCTGCATAACCGAGCGGGTCGGAGTGATCACGCACGACTTTTGATTGAGGGCCCTGCCGCTCTCACGTTGCTGTTGGCCGATCCCCGGCCAGTCGAGGTGTTCGATGTGCTCCTGGAACACGGCCGACACCCGGCTTTGGAACGGTTGGTCCACGAACACAACGACAACGTTTCGTGGATCACCGAAGAGGTTTCTCGTGCGCTGAGTGAGACGGAAAGCCCGCAGGGGGCCTTCGCCGAAATCGCACTCCCGCATTTCGACGTTGCAGTAATCATGTCGGGGCCAGGTCCTGTCATCATTTGTGACGGGATCAGCGACCCTGGTAATGCTGGAACCATCATGCGAACCAGTCACGCGGTCGGCGCCTCCGGCGTGATCTTTCTGGCAGGGTGTGTCGACCCGTTCAACGGCAAAGCCGTGCGCAGTGCTGCGGGGTCGGCGCTGTGCATTCCTATCGCCTCAGGATGTTCTTGGCTAGAGGTCCTCGAAGCGGCTCAAGCATCTGGGCGCCCGCTCTGGGCACTGACTGCGCATGGTGAAACAGATGTAATCACTGCCGCGGCCAGCCGGGTACCTGGAGATGTAGCTCTCGGTTGGATTGTTGGATCTGAAGCACACGGCTTGTCACCCGAGGTTGAGGCTGCTGCCGATCTACGCGTTTCCATTCCCATGCCGGGCGGGGCAGAATCTCTCAACGCCGCGATGGCGCTTGGCATCTCGGTCTATTTGGAGCTCGCCGCTCGAAAGTGACGCACCACCCACCAACACACCTTGAGTGAGGCCCTCGTTGAGGGCGCGGGGATGAAAGACTGTGGGTGACTTTGAGCGTGGAATTTAAGGAGGAACGGGCATGAGCTACATCGAGTTGCCGATGATGCAAGAAACCGGCTATGTGGTGGTCGATCGACATGACCAGGCTGCGGATCCAGCGGAGTGGGAAGACCTCATCTACGTTGACTGGAAATCATCCGGGGATACCCGCTTTGCCCCCTTGGCAAGCGCCTATGGCGACATCGAGTGCAACGGTTTCTGGAATCACACCCCGCCAAAGACCGATAAAGATGGCGTCTGGGTCACAGAGAATGTCGCGATTGCCCCACTCCTCACTCAGCGCGCGATGGAACCGGGTGCAAACGTCGGCCGTTGTCGCGTCATTGAACTCAAACCAAACACCTACGGCGAGGCCCTCTACAACTTGCATCGCGATGACAACAACCGGCTCAATCCAGAGGGCACCGGTTGGATTGTGCGGGGCTTTTTCAACCTGACCGACGATGCCGATTCGGTCATG